>CAZUUP010000037.1:4795-17952 GCA_964623105.1 uncultured Akkermansia sp. | reverse complement strand
TCGGCACGATAGAGGCGACGCACCGTCTGGCCGAGCAATGCTCGGCGCTCCGGTTGATGGGAAGGGCTCAAGCCCTGCCCTTTTCCTCCTTCACGATCCGGCCGTCTTCGAGGGAGATGATGCGATCGGCCTGATAGGCGAGGGCGAGGTTGTGGGTGGTGAGGATGACGGTGAGGCCGTGGACTTTCACGAGGTTGCGAAGGAGGGCGAAGATGGCCTCGCCGGTGGCTTTGTCGAGGTTGCCGGTGGGTTCGTCGGCAATCATGACCTTGGGCCGGGTGATGAGGGCGCGGGCGACAGCGACGCGTTGCATTTCGCCGCCGGACAGTTCGCGGGGGAGATGACCGGCGCGGTTGGCGAGGCCGACGCTGGTGAGGACGTCGTGGGTGGCCTGGCGGTCGGCGGGACGGCCGAGGAACATGAGGGGCAGCTCGACGTTTTCGGCGACGGTGAGGGTGGGGATGAGATGGAATTTCTGGAAGATGAAGCCGAGGGTGCCGCGGCGGACGCCTGCGAGGTGGTCCTCGGCCAGACCGGCGACGGGGCGGTTGTCGAGGCTGAGTTCGCCGCCGGTGGGGGCATCGAGGCAGGAGAGAAGGTTGACGAGCGTGGTCTTGCCGGAGCCGGAAGGGCCGAGGATGGCGACCATCTCGCCGGTGTGGATGTCGATGTCCACGCCGTCGAGGGCTTTGACAGTTTCGCTGCCGCGCCGGTAGTAGCGTTTCAAGCCGCGGCCGCGGATGATCAGGTTGGGTGCGGGCGGGGGCATGGTCATTCTCCTTCGCGGATGGCGTCGATCGGGCGCATGGAGGCGGCGCGCCAGGCGGGGTAGAGGCCCGCGAAAAAGCCGAGCAGGACCGACATGAGCAGCGCGCTGCCGACGAGGGCGGGGGTGATGCGAACGATGGAGCCCTGCACGCCGAGGTTGATGAGGTGGCGGATGGCGGCCTCGACGATTCCGGCGCCGATGGTGGCGACCAGGCAGCCGAGCAGCCCGCCCGAGACGCAGACGGCGAGGGTTTCGAGCCAGATGAGCTGGAAGATGTCGCTGCGGAACGCGCCGATGGCCTTCATGACTCCGATTTCACCGGTGCGCTCATAGACGCTCATGAGGATGGTGTTGACGACGCCGATGACGGCGACGATGACGGCAATGATGGCGACGGCTCCGATCATGACCTGGGCGGTGCCGACGAGGCTGACGAGGGTACCCTTGACCTGTTCCAGGCTGACGACCTGGACCTCGGGGATTTTAAGCCAGCGGCCCTCGAACTCGCGCAGTTCGACGGCGCCGAATTTCTTGAGCTTGATGCCGATGATGGTGAGTTCGGTGGGGCGGTTGAAGATTTTCTGGGCGGTCTTGAGCGGCATGAAAACGGTGCCGTCGTCCTGGGTTCCAGTGCGGTCAAGAATGCCGGTGATTTTGAATTCATGCGTTTTGGGCTGGGCCTGGCCGGCGGGGGTGATGGTGGCGTAGAAAGAGTCGCCGACCTTGCGCTGCTCGTATTGAGCGGCCTCGAAGCCGAGCACGATCTGGTTGGTGGCGTCGGGGGCGAACCAGGCGCCGCCGTCGTAGCCGGTGCCGGTCTTGAATTGCAGCCAGGGCTTCATGGTCATGAAGGACGGGGCGTCGATGCCGGCGATGATCGAGAAGGACTGGGTGCCGGCATCGTCGCGAATGCTGCTGCCTTCCTTGGCGGCGATGCCGACGAAGATGGGGGTGATAGACAGGATGGAGTCATCGGAGCGGACCTTGTCGTAGATGTCCGCCGGCAGGTACAGGAGGCCGGTGCCGCCCTTGAGCATCATGGTGGCGGCTTCGTAGGGACAACCCTTGGCCATGATCATCATCTGGAAACCGAGGCGCTCGATGCTGCGGTCCAGGGCTTGACGGTAGCCAAGGTTGAATCCACCCAGGCTCACGGCGACGGCGACGGCGAGGGAGACGCCGGCCACGGTGAGCAGGGTGCGAACGGGGCGGCGCAGGAGATTTTTGGTGGCCAGGGTGAAATGTTTCATGGGGTGGCCTTTTCCGAGAACGTGACGGCGACGCCGATGAACTGGAAGTGCTCGCCGAACTTGATGAGCTGCCCCTCGACGGTGGCGAAATGGCCGGTGTGTTTGGGCAGCCGCGACACGGTGTCGCCCATCTCGACCTTCAACTCCTGCGCCTTGGGGTCCCGGGGGTCGATCAGGAAGAACCAGCAACCGGTCGCGGGGCACTGGCGCCGGAGCTGGCCGTGGATGCGCAAATCACGACGCAGATGCGCCTCGGGGCGGGCGAGCAGTTCCGGGATCGTGGCGGAGGGAAATCCGGCAAAGGGCTTGCCGAAGTGCGTTTCGGAGCGACCGAACTTCCATGCCAAGACGCCAAGTGTCACCAGGAGAATCACGGCTCCGAGGGTGAGAATGGCTTTCATGCAGTGACGGGCGACAGCCGGCTATTTGGCCTCAGTCTTGGCTTTCAGGCGGGCCAGGGCTTCCAGGGAACGCAGGAAGTAGGGCTCGTGCCGGAGTTCATACACAAACATGTCGAGCAGGACGAGATTCTTGCGAATGCCGCGTAGCGACGCGAGATAATCGGGTTGCCCGGCTTCGCCGACGTCGGGCGGGGGAATGCGGCCCACCTTGTCCTTCTCGGATTTGGGCTCAGCCACACGATAGTAGTCGTGTTTGTAAAAATCAGCGAGGGTAAGCCCGTTGAACTGGGCGCGGAATTCCTTCTTTCGCAGCGCGCGGGCGGCGGGGCTCTCGAGGCGCTGAAAGAACAGGTTGCGGATCTCGCCGCTGGCCGGGTCGGTGGCGAGGAAGACCTGGATGACGCCGCCCTTGCCCGGGACGTTGACGCCGTGAACGATGCCGATGAGGTCGCCGCCCTTGAAGACCGAATAGACGGTGTAGGGCGTTTCGAAGGTCTCGTAAACCGGATCGAGGTCGCTGCCGAGGCGGGAGCGCAGGCGGTCGAACAGCTCGCGGCCGTTGGCCATCCGGGGCAGTTCGCGGGCTTCTTCCTTGTAAGTGGTCAGCTCGGGAAACAGGTATTTCAAGTCCTGGGAGGGATTGCTCAACGTGCAACCGATGGCCGCCAGCGACTCGGCGGGCAGCATGAGCAGGGGGATCAGGATGGCTGTTAGCAGGTGTTTCATGGGCGGTGGGGCTTACCAGTAGTGATAGTATTGCACGGTGACCGTGGTGTCGAGGCGTCCACGCTGGCTTTCGGTGGCGCGTTCCACGTTGAGCTTGAGCCAGCGCAGGTTCGCATTGCCGAGGTCATTGCGGAAATACCAGGTGAGTTCGCTGGTGACCGAAGCGTCGGTGCTTCCGCCGTTCCAGCTCATCATGCCACCCATCGGCGCGGCGGCGGCCGGGTTGCCGCGAATGTCCTGCTGGAAGCGCCGGTGCTGGACCGTGGCGCCGAACTTGCGGTTCCGCGTGAGGTAATCGGCCTGGTAAAGCTGGGTGAAGAGGGCGTCGCGTTCGTCGCGGCCGGCGCTGAGTTCGGCGGTCAGGGTGACGGAACCGGTCGGGATGGGGCGTTGCCAGCGGACATCGCCGCCGTAACGAAGAGTCTCAACGATGTTGTGGCCACGGGAGGACATCGCGACGGAAGGGCTGCGGTCCAGGGCGTGTTGGGAAACGCGTTCGCCACCCAGGAAGGACACGCCGGCTTCGAGTCCGTATTCGTTGAGGTACTTGGTGGAGAGGCTGAGGCGGGCGCCGAGCAGGCCCTGCTGCCCCGGAAACGCGAGGTCGTAACCGGAGCCGGCGAGGTAGTAGCAGTCGTAGTTCAGGTGGGGATTGAGCGAGCCCCAAAGGCCGGCGTACCAGTCGCGTTCGAAACCGAAGTTGCGCTCGTTGGAGAGTTGGAGGATTGGGCCGTGGGTGTCGGTTTGGAGATTCAGGCCGAAGGGCAGGTAGAAGCGGCCGACGCGGAAATTGAAGCGGCCGGTGTGATCGCTGCGGGCCTCGTCACCCAGCAGCGGGTTGAGCACATTGTAAAAATCCCAATAGAGATTGTGATATTCGAGCGCCCAACCCAGACGGTTGGCACCCTCCGCATCGTTCTGGACCTCGTGAAAATTGTCCCGGCGGACCAGCCGCACCTGGACATCAAAAGCCGCGACGGTCGCAGTGTCGGTGGAGAATTTCTTGAGGATCTCGAAGCCGACGGACTGCCGGGAGTATAGACCTTCGGCGGTGGCACCCGGTTGTCGCGCAGCGAAGGAACTGCGCGAGACTTCGAGCATGATCTCCTTCTTGAAGGCAAACCCGTCGTCAAGGAAGCGCTGGAGAAATGATTTGCCGATGTCATCGGTCAGTGTGCGGGACGTGCCGCCAGGCGGCGCAAGCGAAGCGGGGCGTGGGGAACGAGGAGCGTCGAGGTCGGCGAAGGGGTCGTTGGTGAAGGCGACCGGAGGCTTGCGCGCAGGGCGGGCATCGAGGTCGGCGAAGGGGTCGCTTTCGGTGGCGCGTGGAGCAGTTTGACCGGACGCACACAGAGCCCCGGCGAGGACCAGAACCGTGACACAGCGTGGAACCCCAGAGCCTACCGGTCTGATTGTCCGTTGCATTTGATCCGGAAACTTGGCCGGCGAATTTCAAAGGACCGCGTGCAGCACGGCATTGCGGCTGCCGAGGCCGTTGTCCACTAACTCTGCGGCCGCGGGGTCGTCCTGCCAGACGCCGTCCACGACGAACCGGTATTCGTAGCGTCCCGGCGGCAGGGCGAGTTCCTTGACCCAGCGTCCCCCGGGCATTGCAACCATGGGCGAGGCGGCTGGATGCCAGTCGTTGAAGTTGCCCGCAATGAAAACCTCGCGCGCGGTGGGATGGTGAAACTCGACCTTGACGACCGCGGTAGTTCGGGGGCGATCCTCGGGTTTGGGCTTGGAGCTTTTCTTGTTCATGGTGTGGGGGTGAAGGTTTCCGCAGTTTTTGGGAACCGGGCGAATCTGCCGTTCGACGTTTGCGAAGGCCAGTGTCATCAATGGACGCGGCCGCAATGAGGTCACGGTTTCGCGCCGTACAAAAGCCCATCCGAAACGCGACAGGCTGCACTGCGGAGCGCAGCGCCGCATGCTCCGACAGGGCAGCTCCGGAGGAATGCCGAGAAATCGCCCCGGGGTCGGCCTGTCGGAACGCTTGCCTTTGTAGGCGCGTTTACCTAGCGTCTCAAAACCTAACCGCCCGCCCCTCCTTACCTCCGCCCGACTTGAAATACGTCGTGGTTTTGGTTTGGCGATCGGGCGAGGCAAAAACCTTCGCAAACTATGAAAAACACATTTTTCGGAATTCTGCTCACCTTCGTCGCGGTAACGGGCTTTGCCGTGTGGGTAGGGGCAGGTCCGGCACCGACGGCCATTACTGTGACTGGCAAGGGCCGCTGCACGAAATGCGCAACCAAGGAAACCGTGATCTGCCAGAGCGTGGTGATTGTCGAGGCGGGCCGCGACAAGGCGTTGTATTACCTCACGGAAAACGAGGTCGCCACGTCGTTCCACGACAAGCTTGGACGGGAAACCAAGGCCGTGAAGGTGAAGGGTACGGTCCAGCGCAGCGGGACGCGGCTAAAGCTGACGGCGACGAGTTTCGAGGTGACGGAATAGGACGTCCGGCGGTAGGCGGCGGGAGACCTGCTCATTGCGGAAAGAAGTAGCTCACGAAGGCTGACGGAAGCCCGTTCCAGGTTCCGTAAAAGACGTTCAGGATAAGGGTGGCCTCCATCCGCTGCATTTGCGTCTGCAGGGCGGCGGCCTTGATGGAGGACTGCACACTGCCGTCGGTCATCGCCAGGTTGCCCGAGCGTTTGTGATGCGCAAAGTTGGATTCCGTGGCCCCCAGGCCGGCGGACGGCATGCCCAGCTTCCAGTCTTCGTCGAAAAAATTCATCTGGATGGGGCCGTTGTTCCGGTTGATGGAACCGTAAATTTCCTCGTTCACGCTGCCGCGGTTGGAGTCAATCAGGAGGATGGAATCGGGCAATCGCTCCTCCGCACTGACACAGATGCCGTAGCTGACGCCGCCAGTGACGTGTTGCGCGTTGGGCCACGTCAAGCCGGTGACACCGCCGCCGTAGGCCGGCCCGGTGTCGGAACCGGCAACACCCCCAAACAACCCCAACTGGCCGGGAACCGTCGAGGTCCCGAAATCGACGGCCATGTTTTTGATGCGCGCACGGTCGCCGGGACAGGTCAGGATTTTGGCGCTGCCGAGGTAGTTGGAGAGATAACCGAACATGTTTACGCAAGCGGCGTTGCCGCGGAGTTTTCGGATGGGTACGCCACCTCCTCCCGGGCCCGAGGCGCCGTAGGCAGGGCCGGTCGTTTCCGTCAGCCAGTTGTTCGTGGTCTGGTGGGGATACAAACCGTCGTTGTCCCCCGCAAACACGCTGTAGGCGAGATCAACCTGCTTGAGATTGTTGACGCACTTGATGTCGTGGGACCGGCCCTTCGCTGAACTGAGGGTCGGTAGCAGCATTCCGGCCAGGATGCCGATGATGGCAATGACCACGAGCAGCTCAATCAGGGTAAAGGCGGCCGGTCCGGCGGCGGAGACCGGGGGCGTTGTCGCGGTCGGATGCACCGAACTGGGTCTTGAACCGGCTTTTTCGAGAACACTGAAGCCGACAGTTGCGCGCCTGGTTTTCATCGGTACGGACTTTGGTGATTGGAACTCGCAAGGGCTGGGGAAGGGATAACTCAGAGGATGGATTGGGTCAAAGTATTAGTGGCCAGACACGGTTGTCAGCACGCATCGCGATGTGCCGCCCCCGGGGGACTGACCGGCGGTCCTCGCCCGCCTCGGTCGGTTGCGGATGGGGGGTGGTAAGCACACAAACCGGCCACGCACCGGGTGTTTCGCTCGCGGCTAAAGCCAAGGACATACCACGAGCCTGGTGCCCGCATGAATGCGATCTGCGATGGCGGGGTCTGCCCTACCTTGAAATCGGAAAGTGTTTCATCGAATCGGGCGAGGCTGGTCGCGTGCAGGATCGGATTCGCGCTCTGCTGGTTAATCGGCGAGTTTCCCCTGGCCGCGAAACTGCCTCCCGGCGCCAAAGTGATCGCCGAGAGCAAGGAACTGGCTTTCGATGCCTTTGAGGAGAAGGAGGGTGAATCTGTCGCCACCGCGCGGGCCAAAGTCCAGGTGTCGATTCCCTCCACAGCCACCGCCATCTTTTTCCAATGGCGTTGCAGCACCCGGTCCGCCTCGCGTCCCGGCGCTCCGGACCTCGAGAACTTCAATCCCGCGCCGGGCGGTCGGCCCGGTGCCAATGCTGTCGGGGCAAAGGATGACCGCACATCCTTCGCTGAAGTGATCTGGGCCAACCGCGCCATCGAGCGCATCAACGTCACGCCGTCCGATGCCAACGCCTTTCCCGATGCATATCTGCAACTACCGTGGGCGCTGAAACTCTACACCCGGCCCAACGTGGAGTTTTACCGCGAAGACCAAAAAACGAAGGTGCGCGCCGTTTGGAACGCCCTCCCTGCCGCCTCGACTCATCCAATCGCAATGGAACTTCGCCGGTCCACTGACGGCACCGAGTTGTGGGCGGACGGACGGCTGGTCCGCCAGTGGACCAACCAGACCGCCATCGCGCAGTTCTCGCTCAGCGTTCCGCGCGATGCCGCGATCCGTGAAATTCGCTGGACTAGCAACGCGCCGTCCCTGTTCCAGCCGCTGGCCGTGGAGTCATTCGCGCGCGTGGCGGGGGCGTTCTCGAATGCGATTCCGTCGGTCGCTCCCGGCGAAACCAACCTTGCGGGCATTCCGGTCCGCGTCGCGCCCGCCGCCAAGCTGCTCGCGGTGGCAGGCTTGGGGCGGCTCTCATGCCCGTCGGACGACCTGGTGAGTTTTTACTGGCGGCGCACAGCGTTCGATGGTCTGCCCGAATCGCGCATCGTGTCCGTGCCGCTGGCGGATTACGCGTTCGCCCATGTGCTCTGTGCCGCGGAGGCGGAGGGCGAGCGGACGCCGGCCTTCACCCTGCGCCTGACCCGCTACGCGAACGGCCGCGGCAACGCCCTGGCGGACACGCTGGTACGTCTGCCCGCACCCGGAGCGTCCGGGAGCGAGGATTGCAAACCGGTCGGCACGCTCGCGTATGGCACGGGCCCGGCGCGACGTACCGTTCCGCTCTGGCTCGTGCGCGTGCCTCTGAAATCCGGTTTGATTCAGGATTTGCTGCGCGAAGACGAAGCCAAATACGGATTCCGCGGGCCTTTCCCTGCGAAACGTTATCTTGATGTCGAAATTCTCGACCCGGTCGCCGGCGTTGATGCCAACGACGCCTTCCCGCCTTCGCTCAAACCCACCGGCCGCACCTACATACCGACTGGTCCGCTCAGTTCTGTCGTGGTCTGCGGCCTGACGCTGGAAGCCGCGCCGGCAGTGCTCACCGTGCGCACGAGCACAAAGGTCGCCGCCGTTTACGCGGCGGAGAAAGCGGAACTGCTCGCCACCGTCGCGGGCGCGGCGGGAAATTACACGGTCAGGTGGGAATTCGCCGACGTGGACGGGCGAATCGCGATGACTGGCCAGCAGCCCGTCACCCTCACAGCCGCCCAGACCACCGTGGTCCATCAGGTGCCCACCGCCGGGCTTGCCAACGGCTGGTATGCCGTCCGCGTCCGGTTGCTTGACGCAGTTGGTCGCGAACTGGCCGACAATCGTTCCACGTTTGTCATGCTCCCGCCCGACACACGCCGGGCCGGCTTCGAATCGCCGCACGGAGCGTGGTGGTTTCACTGGGCTCACGGTGGCGCGCCCGACCTCGAGCGCGTCGGCCCGCTTTACCAGCGCGCCGGCTTGCGCCACGCGAATCTCCCGCCCGTCACGGAAAGTCAGACCAAAGTTCACGACCTCTACTCGTGGTGCGTTTATTGGAAAGGGAATCTGCTCACCAACGGCACCACCGCCGACAAGGTGGCGGCTTACGAAAACTATATTCGCGACACGCTCAAGACGCATCCGAGCGTGAACACGGTCATGTTCTGGCATGAATCCTCTGCCGCCGGCGCGCCCGTGCCCTCCGAATTATGGGGTCAGAAACCGCCGCCGCTGAAGGAAGCCGACGAGAAGGCGTGGACGACGCGGGTGGAGATTCTCACGGCGCTCGCCCGCATGGTGCGCGAGAAATTTCCCACAATGAAAACGCAGTTCGGCAATTCCGGCGACGGCTGCGCGATGGTCGGTGAACTTTTCCGCCGCGGCTTTCCGCGTGATCTTGTGGACCTTGTCGCCGTTGAGGACCTGGGCCAGACCTTCATCCCGGAGCGCCCCATCTCCGGCGGGATGCAGTCCGCGTGGCTGCTGCGCCAGACGGCCCGCGTCCTCGGCGCGACCAACGCGGCGATAACGGCCTGTTACGAATGGGTGGGACGCCGGGACCTTCCGCTGGGTTTGGGCGGACAGGCGGAATGGCTGGTGCGGGACGCTTTGCAGGCGCGCGCGTACGGCTTCCCGACCATCGCCCTCAGCACGATTCACGATGCCGGCAAAGGCTATTATCACACCATCTGGGGATCGGGTGGCCTGTGTTCGCGCTATCCATACATGTATCCCAAGCCGGCCTACGCTGCCCTGGCCACGCTCACGCGGGTGCTCGACGGCGCGACTTGTGCCGGTGTCATTCCCACCGGTTCGCTGTCGCTGTGTGCGCTGGACTTCCAACGCCCCGGCGGACGCCTCTACGCACTCTGGGCGCCGCGCGGCCGGCGTGAAGCCAGGCTGGTCTTCGCGGCAGACACAGAGGCCACGATCACCGACCTCTTTGGGCGCGAGCGCTCATTGCGCGGACGTGAAATCGCCATCGAGGTCGGCGAAGGCGCCTGCTATGTGACCGCTTCCGCCAAGCTCGAACGCATTATCGCCGGCCGCTCGACGTTCCCGGACGAACCGCCTCCCGCCCAGGTGCAGGTCGTGGAGTCCCTCGCCGACCTCGCGCGGATCGAGCTTTCCGCCGCGCGCGAACCGCGGCTCGAGCGGACCGCCGGATGGAATCTCCCGCACCGCACTCAAGGCGAGTTTGCGCTTCGCGCCGTCGAGGACGCCGAGAAAGGCCGCTGTCTCGAAATCGAACTCCAGCCCAGGCAGCCCATCGCATGGGATCTCCTGCACGAATATGCCTACCTGAAGTTTCGCGAACCGGTTGTCGCGTCCGGCACGAACACCAGCGTCGGCGTCTGGGTGCGCGGCAACTCCGGTTGGGGTGACGTGATGTGGGAGGTGGCCAACGCCAAGGGCGAGAAATGGCTGACCACCGGCGTGTATTGGGACTGGCCTGGCAAACTCGCCATCAACTTCGATGGCTGGCATTTTCTGCGGCTCGAGATTCCCGAGCGATGGCGTCCCGGCCTGCGGGTCACCGGCCTCGTCGTGACGCTTCCGCGTCGCGCCCTGCTTGTCACCGAAATGGCCCCGGTGCCTGAGCCCCGGGTGCGGCTGAAGGACGTGAGCGTGTTTTGATTTCGGCGGGAACTTGCGTTCAGCAGCCGGCTTTGGCCGGGACGCCGGAACTCGGCCCGGGAAGGGAGGCGAACTGGAAACCCGCCAGTTTGACAAACGCTCGTGTGGACATAAAATGTCCCCGCGATGAAGACAGCAACCGTACGTGATTTGCGGAACAATTTCTCCCGGGTCGAGGCGTGGCTGCGGGATGGCGAGGATGTGTGCATCGAGAAGCGCGGCGAGCCGTTCGCCATGCTCACCGCGCTGCGGCGCAAGCGGGCGGTCAAGGTGAAGAACCCGGATTTCGAGGCGCGGCGGAAGGCCATCTGGGGTGACCGGGTATTCAGCGATGAAGAGGTGCAGGCGATGCGCGCGGCGGAGTTGGAGGGCGAGGAGGGATGAACTGTTTTCCTGATACGTCGTTCCTCTGCTCGGTGTATCGCACCCAGGTGCATTCGCCGAAGGCCGACGCCTTCATGGACGCGCGGACGGAACCATTGCCGGTGTCCACGTTTTTGTTGCTGGAGTTTCGCCAGTCGGTGCGGCTGCAGGTGCGGTTGCACGCGGCGGACAAGTCCAAGGGTTTCGGCAAACACGAGGCCACACAGATGTTGCGCGACCTGGAGTCCGACCTGCGGACGAAGGTGCTGGAGGTGGTGGCGGTGGATTGGTCGGCGGTGCATCAACGTGCCGAGGAATTGAGCGCGCGCCACACCGAGCAGGCGGGGCATCGGCTCGCGGACATCATGCACGTCGCGACGGCGTTGCATCTGGGCAAGGGCGAGTTCCTGACGTTCGATGGGAATCAGAAACGGCTCGCGGAGGCGGAGGGGTTGAAGGTCGTGGTGCGCTGAATTCAAGACTGGCTCGCGCGCAATGGTCGCGCAATTTGCTCAATGATCGAGACCCGGAGGGGGACGAACAGTTCATCCACGCGAACAAGACTCCAGCATGGCGTACTTTCACAGTGTGAATCGACGACAACGGGGCCATCACGGCGTGGCTATGGGGGCGAGGCCAATGGATGGGCTGCCACTGGAAATGTGACCGAACTCCAAGCTTTACAAAAAAACTCCACCCTTCTTTCATCGCTAGACGTGAACACCCATCCATCGGCAGCGCGGCTGACCTACCCGGCCGGTGGCGAACTCAACCACCGATAAGCGGAGGCTCCCCATGGCAAAACCCAAAGAGATTCTCAACGCCAGTGATTATGCGAACTACCGGAATATCCGGGCTGCGGGGGCACTGTTCATTTTTCTGGGAATCCTGTTCGTGCTCGGTGGGATCGGGTTGTTCTTGGACCCGGAACCGGGGCAGCAGAAAACCGTGCATCCCGCGTTTCCTTTCGGCCTGATGGGAGCGGCAGTGGCCGGGATCATTGGGGGCATCTCATGCCGGCGTGGAAATCGTCGGATGGCCCCGCTGATATACACCGTGGCGGTCCTTTATCTGCTCTTCTTTCCTATCGGCACCATCCTCGGGGTTGTGACGCTGAGAGGTTTGGCGCGTTACTTCGACAGTGCCGACGCGGTAAGGAATGCCGCCAGTTCGCCTGCCTAGCGAACGGGCCGGCGGACCAAGATGCTGTAAGCAAGGTCGGTGAGTCATGCGCCCGGTACAAGAAGGAGCGCCACATCGAGCGCAAAGGGCATCGGCTCGGGGTCTTCATATTCGTCGCGACGGCGCGGCGGTTGGGCTAGAACGAATTCATCGCGGCGGAGAAGGCGCACACGCCCGCTTCTGCCGCCAGACTTCGACAATGAAATAGGGGCCAGGCTCGCCGCGCGGCGGCTGGCCGGGCATTTCCAGCGTGGGTGCGAGGGCGAAGGCTTCTTCGGCGGTGTCCAGTAGGCAGTAGCGGTTGGTGGGGACTGTATCGGCGAGGCCGTTGCAGGATAGGGGCGAATGTTCGAAGCCATTACCGGTTGAACTGGATGCCAAGTCGTATCCGAGCTTGGTGAAGGAGGTGTCCATTGGAACGGGCTTCACGTCGGGAATTGCAGCGGAGGATCGACTTCCGAATTCATAGTGCACCGGAAAGAGACAGAAGGCATACATGTCGCAACTCTCGCGAAGCTGCTGCGGCACGACGCTCCAAGCCAGTTCCGGTGAGTCGAAGACCCACGCGGCATTGTGTCGCCATTCGTTAATCCAGTCCCAATCGGTCCGCCCGATGCAGTCGCTCACGGTGCAGATTTCTGCAACCTGTGGTGTGTTCACACATTCGCTTGGGCTAATTCTGCGCATTGCAAAATAACCGATGAGCGTCGGCTCGGGGATTTCCAATTGCGGCTTCATTTGTTCTTCCCGCCCTGCGTGACGAATTCCTCGCGGCTGAGGAAGGCGTCTTTGTTTGTATCGAATTGGTCGAATCGGGCACGGGCTTGGTCGGGGTCGGGTTGGTTGGCGAGGAATTCTTCGCGGGAGAGTTTGCCGTCTTTGTTTTTGTCTTTGGAATCGAAGAGGGCGTTGCGGTCCAGCGCGGGCTTCGTGGTGGCGGGCTTCGCGGCGGGGCCGGAACTGATCTGCGGTTTGGCTTCGGGATGGCGCGCGAGCAGGGCGCGGAGTTGCGCGACGATTGCGGGCTGCGCGGCGGCGTGGTTCTTGCGTTCCAGCGGGTCGGTTTCGTAGTCGTAGAGTTCGAGGTCGGCGTCGCTGGCGGGCGCGCCGATTTTCTTCCACTCGACGAGGCGGTAGCGCTC
>CAZUUP010000037.1:0-4695 GCA_964623105.1 uncultured Akkermansia sp. | reverse complement strand
GCGGCTTGTTCGTAGTTGGTGTGCTTGCACCAGATGCTGTGGTCGCCGAGGTGCCAGCCGTGGTCGCCCCAGAGAATGATGATGGTGTTTTCCGCGAGGCCGAGTTTTTCCAGTTCGGCGAGCACGCGGCCGAGTTGCGCATCCATGTAGCTCACGGCGGCGCGGTAGCCGTGGATGAGCGTGCGCTGGAGGTCGTCGTTGAGCGGGCCGACGTCGGGGATGTCGCTGTATTGGCGCAGTTCGCCGCCGAACTGCGGGGCGTAAACCGGCGCGCCTTCGGGCGGCGTGCGGACTTCGGCGAGCTTGAAAGCGGCGCGGTCGTAAAGGTCCCAATACTTCTTCGGCGCGACGAACGGCAGGTGGGGCTTCACGAAACCGACGGCGAGGAAAAACGGGGCGGCGGGTTTCTCCTTCGCAGCGCGCAGGCGTTCGATGGCGTGGTCGGCGAGCGCGCCGTCGGGGTAGGTGTTGTCGGGTACGTCGGCGGATTCGTAGGCAGCGCCGCGTGGGAGGTCTTTCGCGGATTTGTTCGAGAAGAGCGCTTCCTCGCGTGTGAGGCCGGACTTGGCCTTGCTCGCAGGGAGCGCGTAGGCGACGACGTTGGCGTTCCAATGCGGCGTGCTCCAGGACGCGGGGTCGTTGGTGTTGCCGTGGCCGACGTGAAAGATTTTCCCCATGCCTTCGCTGCGCCAGCCGTGCTGCTTGAAGAGCTGCGGGAGCGTGACGGCGTCGGGGCGGGCGCGGCGGAAGTTGGTGCCGAGATCGTAGATGCCGAGCGTCTGCGGGCGCAGGCCGGTGAGGAGCGAGTTGCGCGACGGCGAGCAGACGGCCTGGTTGCAAAACGCGCGGTCGAACTGCACCGAGCGCGCGGCGAGGCGGTCGATATGCGGCGATTTCACGAGCGGATCGCCGTAGCAGCCGAGGATGGGCTTGAGGTCGTCCACGCAGATGAGGAGGACGTTGGGCTTGGGCGCGGAGTATCCTGCAGGGCAAACCGCGAGGCTCACGAGCAGCGTCAGGATTCCGCGGATGATTGCGGGGCTTCGGTCCGCGCGCGGTGGCGGCCGCAGCGACGGGTTCGAGAATGGGCGCCGGTGAGTTGTGGGATTCATGGGGAACTATTGCGGGTTGCCGGTGGAGTTCGGAATGCCGGGGATCGCGAGGGGAAAGACGGGGTTGGGGACAACTTCGCGCCGCAGGACTTCCTCGGCCTGCCGGATGAGATCGGCGCGGCCGGCGGCGAGATTGTTGGCTTCGGCGCGATCGACGGAGAGGTCGTAAACTTCCCAGGCTCCGGGGGTCTTGGTTTTGAGTCCCTGGCGGACGATTTTGAAACTGCCGAGGCGTACGGCAACCTGACCGCCGTATTCGGGGAAGACCCAGACCATGGGTTTGCGGACTTTTGGCTGGCTGCCGCCGGTGAGGACAGGCCAGAGGCTTTCACCGTCGAGTCCGGCGGGTTTGGCAAGTCCGGCGGCGTCGCATAGGGTCGGAAACCAGTCGGCAAAGTAGCCGGGGGTGTCGTTGACGGCGCCGGCGGGGATGCGTCCGGGCAGGCGCGCAATCATGGGGACGCGGATGCCGCCTTCGTAAACGCTGCCCTTGTAGCCGCGGAGACCGGCGGTGCTGTTAAAGAACGTCGGATCGGCGCCGCCGATGTGGAAGCGGGTGCCCGGTGGACCGGCGTGGGTGGTGCCGTTGTCGCTCGAGAAGATGACGAGGGTGCGGTCCGCAACGCCGGTCTTGTCGAGGGTGGCCAGCACACGGCCGACGTAACCGTCGAGGTCGGAGATCATGGCGGCATAGCCCGCGCGAGGCCGGGGATGGGGCAGGTAGGCGCTTTCGCCACGGTAAGGTTCGGTGTCCCATTCGCGGGGGAATTTCTCGACGGATTCCACGGGTGGATGCATGGCGACGTGCGGTTCGATGAAGGGAAGGTAGAGGAAAAACGGCTGGTGGGCGTTGGTGGTGAGGAATTTCTCGGCCTCGGCGATCATAAGTTTGGGCGCGTAGGTGGTGCCGATCCAGTCGGACAACTTCACTTCGCCCGCGGGCTGTTTTCTTCCGCCGGGAACCGGGCTGGCGTTGATGGCCACCCGCTCGGCGTTGCGCCAGAGATGCGAGGGATAGTAGCTGTGGGCGACGGCCTGGCAGTTGTAGCCGAAGAAGAGGTCGAAGCCCTTGCGGTTGGGATCGCCGGTGCTGCCGACGGGACCGAGGCCCCATTTGCCCATGGCGCCGGTGGCGTAGCCGGCCCGTTGAAACAGTTGGGCGATGGTGACGGCGGATTCGGTGAGCGGATACTGGCCCTCGGTGAATTCCGGGAAACGAATTTTGGCCTGCTGATTGCCGCGCACTTCGGCGTGGCCGAGGTGGCGGCCGGTCATGAGGACGCAGCGCGAGGGGGCGCACACGGGCGCACCGCTGTAGTGCTGGGTGAAGCGCATGCCCTGCGCGGCCAGACGATCGAGGTTGGGCGTCGGGATCTTTTTCTGGCCGTAGCAGCCGAGTTCTCCCCAGCCCAGATCGTCGGCGAGGATGAAAACAACATTGACCGGCGGCCGCGCTGGGGCGGTGGCGGCGTGCGTGCCTGGGGCGAGCAGGGACAGGGCGACGACCAGCGGGCGAAGCAGACGGCGGATAACGAGAAGGTGCATGGGAATGACTATCGCCAATCCCGGCGTGACGTCGAGATTGGGATGACGACCGGGCTGGGGCGTGGAAACGGGATGACTGTTTGCTTGAGCCGCGAGGTGGATAGTTCATGCTTCCGGGCGTTCCATTATGACTACCAAACAAAAATCTTTCCCAGGGTCCCCGGTCACCCGGCGGACGTTTCTCAAGTCAGGCGCGGTGCTCACGGCGGGCGTGTCCACGCTCTCCTGGCGGGCGCGGGCACAGACGAACGTGAACAGCAAGCTGCGCATCTTTCAAATCGGCGTCGGCGGCATCGGCGGACTGGAGCGTAATGGGCTGAAGGGGCATCCACAGGTGGAATGGGCCGGATTCTGCGACGTGGACCAACGGGAACTGGACAAGATCAAACCCCAGCATCCGAATGCGTGGCTGTTGAAGGATTATCGCGAGGCGTTCGCCAACCGGGTCAAGGATTTCGATGCGGTGCTGGTCGAGACGCCCGATTTTCACCACGCGCCGATGATGCTTTCCGCGCTGAAGCACGGCAAACATCTCTACGGTCAGAAGCCGCTGGTCCATCAACTGAGCGAGCTGCGTCTCATGCGCGACGCGCTGGCGGCGCGTCCGGCCCTGGTGACGCAGATGGGCAACCAGCGGGCGTGCATCGCGGGGCGCATGCAGGCGGTCGAACTGCTGCGCAGCAATCAGTTGGGCAAGCCGGTCGAGGCATGGGTGTGGACCGGGAGCGTGTCGCGCGGCACGTACTTCGCCGATCCGTGGAGCGAATACACGGCGGCCAAGCCCGTGCCTGATTATCTGGACTGGAATCTCTGGCGCGGTCCGATCGACAAGGAGCTGCCCTATAGTGACGACCTGGCGCCGCGCCGCTGGCGGTCGTTCTGGGAGACGGGCGGCGGACAACTGGCGGACTGGGGCTGCCACTTGCTGGACTTGCTGTACTTTGCCTACGACCTGCCTTCGCCCGAGGCCGTGTTGACGCACACGCCCAAGCCTTCCAACACCAGCCACACCTCGCACAACCAGAGCACGCTCACCTACGCGGGCGGCGGCCGGTTTGCCCGTGAGAAGTTTGTGGTTCATTACAACGACGACGCGCTGCTGCCGTCGTTTGCAGCGCTGGGGCTGCCGCCGACCAAAGTTGGCGCCAACCACACGATGGTGGTGTGCGAGGCGGGCACGCTGCTGCTGGAGGCCAACGGCAAGATCACCATCTTCCGCAAAGGCAAGGTCGTCGAGAACGAGCCGTTGCCGGCGGTCGAGCCGCGCAATCACTGGAAGGACTGGGCGGACAACTGCCTGGGTGCCAAAAAGCCGCTGTGGACACCCCTGACCATCGGCTGGCGGATCACCGAGCCGGCGTTGCTGGCGGTGAAGGCGACGCGGTTTCCGGGTCAGGAATTGCGTTGGGATGCGGCGAATTTCCGTTTCAGCAACCACGACGCCGCAAACAAGGAAATCCTGGCCCGGAACTATCGCGATGGCTTCGCGCCGCCGCAGGTGACATAGCCAGCGACGGGTGCGACGTGAAAACCGGAACGGGCGGCTGCCAAGCCGCCCGTTTTGCTTTGGCGCCAGGATTCGTGCGGCTGGGACAGGTCTGCTAGACGCGCACCACGGCCTTGATCACTCCTGTCTCCGGCTTGGTCCAGCTCGCGAACACGCCGATCATTTCATCGAACTCCGCGTGGTGCGTGATCCAAGGGCGCGTGTCGAGCTTCCCGTCCTCGATCAGCTTGATGATGCGCGTGAAGTCGCCGGGAAGCGCGTTGCGGCTGGCGAGGATGTCCAGTTCGCGGCGATGAAGGGCGGGGGCCTGCGGGATGCTGATCTCCGACTGGGTGATGCCGACATAGACCAGCCGGCCCTTGAACGCGCAGTAGTTGAGCGCCTGCGCCATGGACTTGTTGCTGCCCGTCGCGTCCACAACCACGTCGGCGAGCTGGCCGTTGGTGAGTTCCGCGAGGCGCTTCATCTCCTCGCCGTCGCCCTTGATCATGATGGTGTCGGGCACGCCCATCTTCTCGCGCACAAAGGCGA
>CAZUUP010000036.1:0-17966 GCA_964623105.1 uncultured Akkermansia sp. | reverse complement strand
CCACCCTGCGCGAAATGCAGGCGTTAAGCCGCCAGTTGATCTTCACCACCCTGCCCGATACCACCCGTCGCAAACGACTCACCAAGAGAGTTTTAGGCCTTATCTAACCGCCATTCAGAACCGACCCCGTTACGAACAATCCTACCGGTAGAGATGTCGAACATTCAACCAAACTATCCACACTACCAAGGCGCCGCCAACAGCAAGAATTCCACAGCAGAGCGCCCACGGCGCGACTCAAACCAGCCAGGGGCAACGCCCCAGATCTGATGCCAGGCAATGAAATCAGGGCTGAAAGCCCGTTTTCGATTTTTGATAAAGAATGATGCTGCCCCCGCGATGGATCGCGCTTTCAGCGCTCAATTGGTACATGGCTCGCTTCCTGGGGCGTTGCCCCAGGCTGGTATGAGGCCGCGCCGTTGGCGCTAGACCGGAACAGCAGTTGGGTGGTGGGTTTGCATCGGGGTTGAACCGAGTTCCCATAGAGACGAAGGAATCCGTGATGGGTTCCCTCATTCAGTCGTCCCTGCGGGACGTATTGTTACCCGTCCGCCCACCCAGCACTGAAGTACTGGGCTATTTTCGGGTCGTCCCTGCGGGACTGCACGAACGTGCGACGGTCGTTGCTGGGGAATGGGCTGTGCCCGGAAACAGGGTATGGGGGCGCATCCGGCGACGCCCGAGTGCGCTTGGGGTCGCCGAGGTTTCGGAGGGCGGCCGATTGTGAACGGGCGGGGGGCCGGAGGTCCAGCGGGCTCAGAGCTTGGCAGCCTTGGTCGCGGCGACGGCGGGCGAGGCGGGCGCGGGAGCAGCGGGTTTGCCGGCGGATTTGAGCTTCTCGTATTCGCCGGTAAGCTTGTCCAGTTGGGCCTTCTCGGTGCTGACCGTGCCGTTGAGTTTGTCGGCGGCGGCTTTGGCGGCGGCGGCTTGTTGGGCGGCGTCTTTGATCATCGCCTCGAGCTTCTTGATCCGGGCGGGGAGATTGACCAGTTCTTCCTTGGCGGCGTTGAGCTGCTGTTCGCTTTGTTTGACGGCACCGGCGGCCGCCTCGGCTTCCTCGAGGAAGCGGTCCTGCTCGCGTTTGTCGGCCAGGTATTTTTCGCGGGCGTGATAGACCTGCGTGAAGAACTGGCCGGCTTTGAGGCGGTCGATGGAGGCCTTGGCGAAGGCGATCTCGGACTGGGCTTTGGTGACGGCGGCCTTGGCGTCGGCTTCGGCCTTGGCAGCGGCCTCGGCCTGGGTGGCTAGGGTTTTGGCGGTGGCGGCGTCACGGGTGGCGTTGGCGACGACGGCTTTGGCGGCGGTGGCGGCGTCGGCTTTGGCTTTGGTGGTGGCAGCGGTCGCGGCCGTCGCGGCGGCGGTGAGTTTCGCGACGGTGGCTTCGAGGGCGGCGAAGGCGGTCGCGGTGCGGGCGGCGGTGGCCTTGGCGGCGGTCAGGTCGGCGGTGGCTTTGTCGGCGGCGGCTTTGGCGGCGGCTTCGGCCTTGGCGGCGGCGGCAAGCTGCGGGACGAGGGCTTTGGTCGCGGCGGCGCTCGTGGCGACAGCCTTGGTGGCGGCGTCAGCGTCGGCCTTGGATTTGGCGACTGCTTGCGTGGCGGCGGTGAGCGCGGCGGCGAGTTGGGTGGCGGCAGCTTCGGCGGCGGCAAGGCGAGCCTTGGCGGCGGCGGGCGCGGTCTTGGCGGCGACCAGATCGGCTTGGGTTTTGTCGGCGGCGACTTTGGCGGCGGCGGCAGCGGCGGCGCTGGCGGCGGCTTGTTCGAGGAGTGCTTTGGCCTTGGCGTCGTCGGGCGGAACGGATTTGCCCGCGGCTTCAGCTTCGGCCTTGAGCTTCGCGCCGGTTTGCGCGGCCTGGGTCAGGGTGGTGGCGAGTTGAGCGGCGGTGGCTTCGAGGGTGGCGAGAGCGGTCTGGGTGGTGGCGGCGACCGCTTTGGCGGCGGTGAGGTCGGCCTGGGCTTTGTCGGCGGCGGCTTTCGCGGTGGCTTCGGTTTTGGTGCTCGAGGCGATGGCGTCGGTCAGGGCCTTCAACCTGGCGTCATCGGCGGCGGCGGTTTTGGACGCGGCTTCGGAATCGGCCTTGAGCTTGGCGCTGGCTTGCGTGGCGGTGGTGAGTGCGGCGGTGAGTTTGGTGGCCGCGGCTTCGAGCGGGGTGACGGCGGCTTTGGCGGTGTCGGCGGCGGCTTTGGCGGCGGCGAGTTCAGCCTGGGCCTTGGTCACGGCGGCCTTGGCGTCGGCTTCGGCTTTCGCCGCGGCATCGGCCTGAGCGGCCAGGGTCTTGGCAGTGGCGGCGTCCTTGGCGGCGTTGACAGCGAGGGCGTCGGTGTCGGCTTTGATTTTAGCGGAGTTTTGACGGGCCTGCTCGACGGCGGCCTGAAGTTTGGCGAGGCCGGCCTCGAGTTCGGCAAGGCGTTTTTGCGTGGCTTCGATCTGGCCGGCGATGGGGAGGGGATTCAAGGAGAGGCCGGACAAGGGCGTGCCGTCCTCGACTTTCCAGGCGTGGACGCGGCCGGACCAATCGGAGGCGATGACGCGGGAGCCATCGTGGCTGAGGGAAGCGCGGACGGGGAAATCGTCGGGCAAGGTGAAGGATTTGAGCTTGTTGCCGCTGGCATCCCAGACGGCGACGGTCTTGTCGCGGCCACAGGTGGCCATGCGACCGTCGGGCAGGGCTTTGGCGAAGAGCGTGCCGCCGGAATGCGCGGCGATGCTCTTGGCGGCCTGGCTTTCGGCGACATCCCAGGTTTTAACAGTGCCGTCCTCGCTGGCGGTGATGAGGATTTCGGGGCTGCGCCAACTGATGGAGGTGATGGCACCTTTGTGCCCGATGAGAACTTGCAGTTCTTCGCCAGTGTCGGCTTCCCAGACGACGAGTCCGCCGCTGCGGTCGCCGGTGGCGAGGTAGGTGCTGGAGGGATTGAATTCAGCGGCGGTGACCCAGTCGGTGTGTTTCTTGCGCTTGTAGAGCTGCTCGCCGGTGGCGGTGGAGTAGAATTTGACGAGGCGATCGGGGCCGCCGATGGCGATCCATTTTTGATCCGATGAGATGTCCGCGGTGAGAGCGACATCGAGTTCCTCGCCGGCGGTCAGGATGCGTTCGCCCGTGGTGATGTCCCACACGGCGGCCAATCCTTTGTTGGCACCGCGTCCGCCACCGACAATGAGGAGCTTGCCGTTGCGGCTGAATTTGGCGTCATGCGGGAAACCCTCGGGGAAGGGCAGCACGCCGGCGAGTTCGAAGGTCTCGGTATGGTAGAGAAGAATCTGGCGCTGGCCACCGAGGGCGATGAGGGGCGCCCATGGACTGACGGCCATGGCGGTGGAAACACTGGTGCGTTCGGTGCGCACGACTGGTTCCCGAAGCAGGTCGCCGGGCATGGGCGGCGGGCCATCGGGTTTGCCGAACGAAGCGGCGCCGAGGGTGAGGTTGACCTTGGGTTTTTTGGAGACGATGGCCTTGCTGCCGGAGTTTTCGAGCAGGCCGCCGGCGATCCATTTTTTGATGAGGTCGAGTTCCTTTTCGGGCAGCTTGTTGTTGGGCGGCATCGTCGGGTCTTCCGTGTGCAGCACGCTCTTGTAAAGTTTGCTGCCGTCGGGATCACCGCCGAGGAGGACCACCCCGGAACTGCCGCCTTTCATCGAGGCGCCGAAGGTCGAAAGGTCAAGATCGCCCTTGGCCTTGTCGGGATTGTGGCACTTGAGGCACTGGTTGCGGAAGACGGGCAGGATGTGCTCGTCGTAAGTGACCTTGGCGGCTGGCGCGGCGGTCTGGGCGGAGGCGAGGCCGAGGCTGGTGGCGAGGGCGGCGAGGGCGGGGATGAAGCGGGATGTTTTCATGGCGGCGAAGCAGCCCGGAGCGGCGTCCCGGTGCGGCCGCCGCCACGGATGGTTAGTGGTTAAAGATGAATTCTTTCGAGTTCAGGATGGCCCAGAAGATATCGTTGAGAGCGGTTTCTTTGTCGGTGCCCGAGGTGGTAAAGGCGAGGAGTTTTTCCTTCTCGGTTTTCAACGGGGCGCGGGACAGGCTGCGCCAGTAGAACTCCTCGACGATTTGCTCGGGGGTCTTGCCTTCCTTGGTCAGCGCTTTGGCCAGGCCGCCGGAGATGATCTTGTTGTTGACCGTTTCGCCGTTGAGCAGATGGAGGGCCTGGGAAAGGTTTGGCTCCATCTTGACTTCGCACGAACAGACGGTGTCGCGACTGGCGCGGCCGAAGGTCGATAGGAAATAGGTGGTTGTCCGGCCATCCACGATTTCGACGGCGCGCGAGCCGAGGGGCAAGCCGCGGAACTTGTCCTTGGTGACGGTGACCTGGTTGATGGCGTCCAGCAGCACTTCGGCGCGAAGCCGGCGGATGCTGGCACGGGCGAAGTTGCGGGTGTCCTCGGCGTTGGTGGGGTTGGACTTGGCCGAGAGCTGGTAGGTGCGGGAGGCGCAGATGTCGCGGACGAGCCTCTTGAAGTCGTATTTCGACTCGGTGAAGCGGCGGCCGAGTTCGTCGAGCAGTTCGGGATTGGAGGGCGGGTTGGAGATGCGGACGTCATCGACCTCGTCCACGATGCCCTGACCGAAGAAATGCGCCCACACGATGTTGGCGAGGTTCCGGGCGAAGAAGGGGTTCTCGGGGGAGGCCAGCCATTTGGCGAGCACTTCGCGACGGTCCTTGCCGCTCTCGACGGTCGGTTGGTCGCCACCGAGGTATTTCGGCGGCATGTCGCGGTTGCCGACGGGATGGCGGACGCCGCCGCTGCCGCGGTTGAAGACAACGGTTTCGCGCTGGTCCTCGCCGGTTTTGCGGCCGACCTGGGCGAAGAAGGCGGCGAAGCTGTAGTAATCGTTCATCGTCCAGCGGTCGAAGGGATGGTTGTGGCATTGCGCGCACTGGATGCGCATGCCCATGAAAACTTGCGCGACATTTTCGGTGAGTTTGAGCATGTCGGTCTCGACCTTGTAGAAGTTGGCCGCCGGATTGGCAAACGTGCCGCCGGAAGCGAAAAGCAAATCTTGGACGAGTTCGTTGATGGGCACGTTCTTGGCGAACTTGTCCTCAAGCCAGCTGTAGTATTGCAGGGCGGACTTGTATTGAAACTGGTTGTTGTCCGTCCGGATTTGAAGCAGTTCGGCCCATTTCATCACCCAGATCTTGGTGAACTCGGGGCGTTCGAGCAGTTCGTCAATCTTCTTGTCCCGCTTTTTCGGATCCGTGCTGGCGAGGAAGGCCCGGGTTTCCTCGGGCGCCGGCAGCGAACCGGCGATGTCGAGGCTCACACGGCGCAGGAAAGTCGCGTCGTCGCAGACTTCCGAGGGCTTGATACGGATCTTCTTGAGCTTCGCGTGGACGAGGGTGTCGATGTAGTTGTTCTCGGTGATCTTTGGGAACTCGTAGGTCGGGTCCTTCGGTATCGAGAGCACCTGGGAGCCGACGGTGTAGGAATCAAACCGCGCCATGATGAAGGCTTCGCCGCGTTTGTCGGCAGTGACCAGGCCCGATTTGGTGACCTTGGCGGCACTTTCGTTGTTGGTGATGAAAGTGCACAGCCGGGTGATGTCGCGATCCGAGCCGTCGCTGTAGCGGGCGCGGACGGTGAATTGTTGCGAGGCGCCGGCACCCTCAAGAACGGCCTGCACCGGATAAATCTCGACGCCAACCACAGACGCAACCCCCGCCACGTCCTTCGGTGCCCCGGCTTTCAGCCACTGAATCACGGTCTGATACAAATCCCCGTCGGGCTCGATGCACTTTCCACCCGTGTGCTGCACCCGGCCGGTGGCCTTATCGAGGAACAGGCTGTCGTCGGGCAGGGCGAGATTGATACGGCGACCCAGTTGCTCGCGCGTGATGCGGTCGTAGTCGCCATCGGGGTCGTAGCCGAAGACCGAGAGCCGGAAGCCGTCCTTGCCGCGGGCCGAGCCGTGGCAACTGCCGGTATTGCAGCCGCCTTTTCCCAGCACCGGCATGACGTCGAGTTGAAAACTGATGTCAGGCGTGAACGAGGATTTCTCCACCTTCACCGGAATGGTCAGCGAGCGACCCTCGAACTTGAGCTGCAACTCGGTCTTGCCGTCGGCCAGCGGGTAGAGGGTGGCCTTGTCGATCTTGGCGAGCGCCTTGTCGGCCAGCGTCATCGTGGTCTGCGCGGTGACATCACGCGTGGTGCTGTCCGAGTAAACGGCCTGCACCACCACCGCCTGGTAATCGACTTTCGACGACAGATTGACGTCGGGCGGGAAGACTTTGACGGCGACGAGTTCCGGGGCCTTGGCCAGTGCCCCGAGGGGCAGCAGCAGTGACATGCCGGCAATGAGACTGCGGAAAGAAAACTTCATCATAGGCTGGGTGCGTTCGCTTGCGGAGGACTATTTGGGGGAACCTTCAGATTTTTTGAGGAGCTTCTTGGCCGGAGCTGCGGCGGATGGCTTGGCGTCCGCAACGAGCGTGCGTGGCACATCAAGCCGGATCGCGCCACCCGCAGCGAGGCTCTGGGCGACCGTCTGGCCGTTCAGGGTGAGGGACATGCTGCAGAAAACGGAACGGTGCATGCCCTTGGTGGCATTCGTGGCGGTGTTCAGGTCAAAGATGACCATTTTGTCGTCCTTGGTGATGAATTTGGGCGCTGCGGAGACGCCCGAGGGCAGGCCCACAAGCTTGATCTCGGCCTTGCCTTCGAAGGGCGTCTTTTGCTCAAGTTCGCACCGGAGCTTGACCGAGGTTCCCACGAGGGTGTTGGTCTGGATGATCTTCCCGCTGACGAATGCGGGCGCGACCTCGATGTCCGCCAACTGGGTCGAGGCATACGCGGTACCCCCGTTCACGGTCGAAGAACCCAGCATTGCTATCTTCCACGTACGGATCTGGGCGCCGGCGTTGGCGTTCAAGGTGTAAATGGCGGAGTTCTCGCCCTTGGCGATCACGATGTCCGGCGTGGTGCCGACGCCCGGGGGATTGTAGAGCATCTGGACGCGGATCGGTTCATCGAAGCCAGCCTTGCGCTCGGCGATGACCTTGACGTCCAAGGTTCCGCTTTGCACCAGCGGCGCCTTCACCGGCTCGAGGCGAATCTTGAACGGAAGCTCTTCGACCACCACGGCGGCAATTTTGTCGGTCCAGACCTGATAGTAGATACCGTCATTGCCCTGCTGGACGAGATCGTAGTTTTGCCAGATGCCGCCCTTCAATTGATCTTTCGCATCCTTGGGCGTCTGTACCGTGATGTTGGCCAACCGACCGGCCACCGGAGCGTCCGCCGCGGCTTCAAATACCACCGGCCAGGTGGTCTGATCTTTGGGCATCAGATCCGCGGCGACCGTCACGCCGGAGGGGAAATTCTCGAGCCCGAATTCCAGATCGCCGGAGAAGTCCTTGCGCCGCACGTTCATGAGCGAAGCGAAGCGGTTGCCCCGGGCGACGACGATGGACTTGCGATTCTGCGTGTCGTAACGGGCGGTGTCGGCGATATAGGTGGTCACTTCGGGGGCGACGAGGGTGAGTTCGACGCGGTAGGTGCAATCCGGACCGCCATTGCCGAGGTGGTCGGTGACTTTGAGGCAGTATTCGCCGTCCGCAGGCACGTTGAAGCGGAGGTAACTGTCGGCGCCGCCGGAATCATCGTTGCTGGTGATGGTCTTGCCAGTGGCGTCGGCTACCAGCAGCACGGTGTCGAGTTGCGAGCGAATCCGGCGGGCGTAAACATTGATGTCCAACGTCTGCCCCTTCTTGGCCTTGAAGCGGAACCAGTCGGCGTCGCCTTTCTTGGCGATGATGCCGTTGAAGGCGACCGGGGCATCGAATTTCGAGGGCGTCGCCGTCTTGGCGTCGTCGTTTGGCTCGCTTTCAATAACATTCTGGAGCTCGGTCACCCGCACGATGTTTGCCGAAGGGGAGGTCAGGCCATTCCGCTCCGCGAACACGCCGAATTTGTGGCGCGACATCTGGGGCAGGAGGAAGGTTTGCGTGAAATCGCCGCCAGCATCACCGATGAACTTCACTTCGAGCGATTCCTCGGCCTTGCCGCCGGCTGGGAACACGGCGGATGGCCGCGGAAAGCTGCCGACGTGGAGCCGGTAAGGATTGCCCGCGCCGCCATAGGAGGTTTCGCGGACCTCGATGATGTATTCGCCGTCTGCGGGTGCCACAAACGTCACGTAGGCGTCCTGGATGAACAGCGCCGTGTCGTCCGCCTTGGCCAGCACCTTGCCGCTGACGTCCCGAATGGCGACATACGGATCAAACATCGTCCGGCCCAACCGCATGCCCTCGACCTCGACGGCGATGGGCTGTCCTTTCTTGACCTCGATCTTGTAAAAATCCAGATCCTCGTTCAGCACGGTGCCGAGCACCGTCATGTTCAGCGGGACCGCCTGCGCCTTTTCCACCGTCGAATTGGGTTCCTTCTCCTCGATTTGCGGGAACGGGCCGACATAAAAAGTCCGCAAATCGGAAACACCCGACGCCGTGCGCAACCGGACCTTGTGCTCGCCCAAGGGGCTGTCCGCCTCGACTTTCACACGCGCCACCACCATGTTGTCCTTGATCTCCTTCAGCTCGAGCACCTTCACACCGGACTCGTAGAAGAGGACCTCCTTGGTGTCGGCCAACCGCGTGCCGTTGAACCGCAGCTCGACCTCGGTGCCGCGTTGCAGCCCGGTGGGCGTGGTGGTTTGCAGAGCCGGCGCCACCGCACCCGCGGTGACGGCTGACAGCGCCAAGGCCAGAAGAAGAGGAGTACTTTTCATAACCAGAGAAAAACTCGGGGCAATACCCGCCCGGATATTGCCCCGAAAAACCAACCGTTATCGCAACCGATCGCGCATCGCCACACGCGGGCAATCAGGCGAGCAGATCCTTTTCCACATGGCCATCGATGACGATGGCTTGCGGACGGCTGCCGGGTGACATGAGGCGTTTCTCGGGGTCAATGCCGATCAGGCTGTAAACCGTCGCCGAATAATTGCTGACCGTCAGCGGATCCGCATCGGGTTCCGCGCCCGTGGCATCGGAAGCGCCGTGGATGTAACCACGCTTCACGCCGCCGCCTGCGAATACGACGCTGAACACCTTCGGCCAGTGATCGCGTCCGGCGGTGGCGTTGATCTTCGGCGTCCGGCCGAATTCCGAACTCACCAGCACCAGCGTCGAGTCGAGCATACCGCGTTCGTCGAGATCGCTGATGAGACGGGCAAACGCCTGGTCGAAACTGGGCATCTGGCCTTCCATCGCCCGCTTGATGTTGTCGTGATGATCCCAACCGCCGTAGGTCAGGGACACGAAGCGCACGCCGGACTCGACCAAACGCCGCGCCAGCAGCATCCGCTGCCCCGCCGCGTTCCGGCCGTATTCGTCCCGGAGCTTCGCCGGCTCCTGCTCGATGTCGAACGCAGCGCGCGCCTTGTCCGAGCTGATCAGGCTGTAGGCGCGCTGGTAGAACGTATCCATGCCGTCGAGCACATCCGCCTTTTCCAAGCCGCTGAAATGAGCATCCACCACGTCGCGCATAGAACGGCGCGTCGCAAAGCGTTTGTCGTCAATTCCGCCGGGCAGAGTCAAATCCTTCACCTTGAATCCCGGGCTCGCCGGGTCGGCCCCGAGGCTGAACGGACCAAACGCCGAGCCGAGATAACCGGTCCCGCCGTAGCTGGTCATCGACGGCACGGCCACGTAGGGCGGCAGGTTTTGCCGAGGTCCCAGTTCGTGCGAAACCACACTGCCGAAGCTCGGATACTGGAGCGCCGGACTTGGCCGCACCCCGGTCATCATGTTGTGCGTACCGCGCTCGTGCGCTGCCTCGCCGTGGGTCATCGACCGGACGACCGTGAGCTTGTCCGCGATCTTGGCGATGTTCTTCAGGTTCTCCGAGAAATGCACACCGTCGAGCTTGGTTTTGATGGTGCCCAACGGACCCCGGTATTCGATGGGTGCGTACATCTTGGGGTCGAATGACTCCTGATGCGCCATGCCTCCGGGAAGGTAAATTTGAATCACAGACTTCGCCTTGCCCTCCTTGCTGGGCATCGCCCCGCCGGCGTTGGCCTGAGCCTTCAGCCTGAAGGCATCACCCAACGTCAATCCGAGCCCGCCGAGGGCGCCCACAAAAAGAAAATCCCGACGGTTCGGGTTCCAGCCATGTTCCGTGCTCTTGCACCAGCCAAACTGAGTGTTTTTCCGCATAAACGTGTTTTTTGATTTCCGTGAACTGGCTTTTTGACTGCCCCGGCCGACCTGTATTCGACTATTCATGCGCATTTTTTTACGACTCAGACGTAGGAGGCAACAGCGCTTGGCGATACCCGGCAGGATATGGTCGGGATTCGTTTTGGCGCGGGGAAGTCGAAGCGAATCCGCGCGTCGTCGCTGTTGCGAAAACGCCCCACCTTCCCAAGACTGCGGGACCAGATTTTGCCGCCAGCAGATTCAAGGAGGCCAGCAGATGATCGCCAGACGAAGATCCGCGGACCGTTTGGATGACCTTCGGTCCGCGCTCGGCATCAGCGAGTTCGCAATCGAACGGCGACCCGCGGCTCGTGGGCGGATGCTCATCGGTTCCAAACGAAAACTATATCGTTAATTTTTGTCTGAATGTGAGTTTTTACAGGATTTAACCTGCTGCATGGCACTTAATCGCCAATCCCTTGATCTGCCTGTTTGCGCGCAAAACCTGCTCCTCGCTGACAGAGCGGCGGCGAAATCCGGCGCAAAACCCGTCGGCTCACCCTCAAGCGAACGGGCTGACATTCCGATATTCCCGGCGGTATGTCTTCATTTGTCTATGTCGCCCGGGAGGCCAGCAGTGGTCGCGAAATTCGAAACTCCGTCGAAGCTTCCTCCGAAGCCGCCGCCATCGCCGCGCTGCTCAATCGCAATCTCCTCGTCGTCAGCATCTCCGAAAAGGCGACCAAACGCGCCAAAGCCTCCTCTGGCTCGATCGCGCTGGCCGACCTCGTCGTTTTCACCCGCCAGCTTGCCACGATGATCGACGCGGGCCTCGCCATGGTCCAATCTCTTCAGGCGCTGGCCGAGCAGACGACCAACAAGGCCATGCGCGACGTCATCCGCGACGTCTGCAACAAGGTCGAGGGTGGCGACAGTTTCTCCGAGGCGCTCCGGCGGCATCCCAAGGTCTTCGATCGCTTGTACACCTCGATGGTCGATGCCGGCGAAAAAGGCGGCATGCTCGCCGAAATTCTGGCCCGTGTCGCCACCTTCCTGGAAAACCGCGCCCGGATGAACAAGAAGATCAAGTCGGCCATGATGTATCCCACCGTGGTCACCGTGGTCGCCATCAGCATCACCATCTTCCTCCTCATCAAAGTCGTCCCTGTTTTCGGCGAAATCTTCTCCGGTTTCGGCGCCAAACTCCCTGCGCCGACCCAGATGCTGATCGACACCAGCGATTTCGTGAAAAAGTGGTTCATTCTCATGTTCCTCGGCGGTGCCGGAGTCATTTACGGACTCGTCAACTACGTGAAGACCCCCTCGGGACGCGCCCGGTGGGATGAAATCCGCATCAAACTCCCGATCTTCGGCCAGATCGCCCACAAGATCGTGCTCGCGCGCTTCGCCCGCACCCTGTCCTCGATGGTGCGCAGCGGCGTGCCCATTCTCGAAGTCCTCAACATCGTCGCCAACACCAGCGGCCATGTCGGCATGGAAAAGGCCATCCGCTCGGCCGCCAGCGAAATCGAGCGCGGCGAAGGTCTCTCCACCTCGCTCGCCAAGAGTCCCATCTTCCCGACGATGATCATCCGCATGATGACCGCGGGCGAGCAGACCGGCAAAATCGACCAGATGCTCGAGCGCGTCGCCGACTTCCTCGACGAGGAGATCGACACCACTCTTTCCGGCCTCACCTCGTTGATTGAACCGCTCCTCATCGTGTTCCTCGGCGTCGTGGTCGGCGGCATCGTCATCGCCATGTTCCTGCCCATCTTCAAGATGAGCGAGATCATCAACCCGGGCCGGTGAGCGGCGGCGGGTTGTTGGACGGCGGGGTTCCAAGCACCCGCCCCGGCACGCGGGTTGACGCGAGGATCCTTTGCCTCTTGCGGCGCAGCTTCCCCGGCTCCGCTACTGCGAACGGCCGAACTTTTTTTCCAGTTCCCGAAAGTTCATCTCGATCATGGTGGGGCGGCCGTGCGGGCAGGTGTAGGGCATCGTGCAGCGGCGGAGGTCGTTGACGAGATTTTCGAGTTCGGGGCCGGCGAGGGGATCGTTGGCCTTGACGGCGTGGCGGCAGACGGTTTTGGCGACGACGTGTTCGCCGAGGCGAAGGGAGTTGATGGTCTGTCCGGCGGCTTTCAGCTCATCGACGAGTTCGAGGACGAAGCGGCGCGGATCGGGCACGCGCACGAAGGGTGGCAGGGCATCGACGATAAAGGTGTGTTCGCCAAATTCGCTCACGCCCACGCCCAGGCGCGTGAGGCTCTCGATCTGTTCGCGGAGGAACTGGGCGTCGCGGGGCGGCAACTCGACGGTCTCGGGCAGCAGCAGGCGTTGCGACGGGGCGCCACCTTGCTCGAGGCGGCTGAGCATCTGCTCGAACAGGATGCGTTCGTGCGCCGCGTGTTGATCGAGCAGGACAAGGCCGCGGTCGGATTCGAGCACGACGTAGAGCTTGCCGATGACGCCAACCAGACGCAACGGGACGGCGAGCAGGGGCACGGGCGCATTGAGGGGCGGACCCGACGGACGCACTGGCGCGGGTGCGGGCGGCGACGCCGGAACCGGGGCATTCGCCGGGCCGAGTTGTGCGTCGGGGGAGGCGGGCGGGACGAGGCGTGGGGTGACAGAGGCGGAGCCGGTGGGCGACTGGGGGACGGGTGGGCGCTGCGGCCACGGGATCACGGATTTCGGTGGGCGTGCGAGGTCGAAGTTTGGCAGGTCATCGGTTTCCGGCGGGGGCGTCGGCGGGGGCGCGGCTGGTGCGGTTGAGTTGGGCGGCGGTGCTGGCGCAAGCTGCGCCGTGGTGGCGGATGACACGGGGCGCGAGTGGCTGGCCGGCGGCGAGTGATAGCGTTGGAGCGTCTCACGCACGGCTTCGGCCACGAACCGACGCACGTTGCCTTCGTGGCGGAATTTCACCTCACGCTTGGAGGGATGAATGTTGACATCCACCTCACCCGGGTCGATTTCGAGGAAGAGGCAGCAGACCGGAAAGCGGCCCTTCATCAAGGCGGTGTGGTAGCCCTCAGTGAGCGCAAAATTCAGTCCGCGATTCTCGACGGGGCGGCGATTCACGAACACATGCTGTTCCTCACGGGTCGAGCGCGAAACACCGGGCGCGCCGATGAAGCCCCACAAACGCAGCGGCGTGGTCCTGCGTTCGTGCAGGACGGCGTCGTCCTCGCTGGCACCCGCCTCGAGTTCGCCGGTGAAATCCACCGCGAGCAGTTTGTCCTGCGCGCCTCGCAAGGCACGCAGGCGTTCGCGCAGGGCGGCCAGGCGCGATTCGGTGTCCTCGCCGTGGGGAACCGCGGGCAACTGCCAGACCTGCCGGGTGTCGCTCAGGAAGGTGAGCGCCACGCCAGGATGGGCCAGGGCCACGAGCATGAGGTAATGCTGGATGTGCGCCCGCTCGGTTTCCTCGCTGCGCAGGAACTTCCGTCGCGCCGGCAGGTTGTAGAAAAGCTGGCGCGCCTCCATCACCGTCCCGGGCGCACAGCCAGCGGCCTTCACTTCGATGATCTTCCCGCCGTGAATGACGACCTGGGTTCCGTCCGGGGTGGTGGCGTCGCGTTCCTGGGTGGTCAGCATGAACCGGCTGACGCTGGCGATGCTGGGCAGGGCCTCGCCGCGGAAGCCCATGGTGGTGATGGCCTGCAAATCCTCGGCACGCTGGAGCTTGCTGGTCGCGTGGCGTTCGAGGCAGAGCAAAGCGTCGTCGCGGCTCATGCCCACGCCGTCGTCGGTCACGCGGATGAGGCTGCGTCCGCCGGCCTGGATTTCCACGATGATGCGACCGGCCCGGGCGTCGAGGGCGTTCTCGACCAGTTCCTTGACGACGCTTGCCGGCCGTTCGATGACCTCGCCGGCGGCGATCTGGTTGGCGACGTGTTCGGAAAGTAGGCGGATGCGGTTCATCGCGGATGGGGTGAATGCTCAGGGGCGCCCCGGGAACTGTCCAAGCTTTTCAGCAGAACGGCGGCGTGTGCGTGCAGCCTTGCGCCCCGGGGGCGAGCATGCAATGAGGCCGTTCTTGCTTAACCCGGCGGCTTTCCGCCGGGGGGTTGGGGAATCCGTGGCCGGTGCCGGCGTCGTCGCTTCAACCGGGAATCGGCAGCGTGATGCAAAAGATCGCGCCCCGCCCTTCTTCCCGGCGCGCCTGAATTCTCCCGCCGTGGTCCTCGATGATGTTCTTGCATATCGACAGCCCGAGGCCGGTGCCATTGGGTTTGCCCTGGGTGAAGAACGGCGTGAAGAGTTTGCGCGCCACTTCGGCGGAAAATCCCGGGCCGGTGTCCTCGACTTCGGCAACGAGTTCCTTGGGCGTCTGGCGGAAGCGCACCATGATTTTTCCGCCGCGGGGGAGGAAATCCGCGGCGTTGTTGAACAGATTGAAAAACACGTGATGCAGGCGGGTGGGATTCAAGCGGAGTTGGACGGCCGGGGGCGGGTTCTGGATTTCGAGCACGACCCTGCGGTCGCCAAGTTCGTCGCGCACCTCCTCGACCACACCGTTGAAATACGCCGCAAAATCCCCCAGCTCCAGCGCGCTTTGCTTGGTGCCCTCGGTCACCCGTAGGAGTTCGTTTACCATGTGCGACAGGCGGTCCACCTGCTGGTGGATTCGTTTGCGCGCCTCGCGCCGCATTTCCGGGGTCGCATTCTCGATGGCTGCCATGTCCCCGGCCAATCCAATGACGTTGAGCGGATTCTTCAGGTCGTGGACGATGGAGCGCGCAAACCGCCCGAGCATGGTCAACCGGTCCGCGTGCAGAATTTCCTGGACGTATTGGCGGTTGAATTCGCGCAACCGCAGGGTGAACTCGCGCAAGAGGGCCACGGTCAGCGCCGGTGCCTGCTCCATCAGGTGCAGCATCGCCTCGCGCGAAACGAACAGCAGGCGCGTATCCTTGTCCGTCGTCACTGTGGCCGAGCGGGGTGCATTGTCGATGACGGCCATCTCGCCAAAGAAATCTCCCGGCCCGAACTGGGAGAGCACCCGTCGTTCGGAGTGTCCCACCACGGCGGAAATCTGCACCGAGCCCTCCAGAATCACATACAAGCCATCGCCCGGATCGCCCTCCTGAAAGACCGTTTCCCCGCAGGGCACATTGCGGATCGACGCCATGCCGCCGCGTTCCCGCAGTTCCGCCTGCAAAAGTGGGGTGAACATGGGCATTGGTGCATCGCTGATCATTGACGGTAGAATAGCGAGGCGGTCGCCGCCGTAAAGCCCGCAGACAAGCAGCCCCGGAAAAGCTTGGAATATTGCGACGCGCGGCACCGGTCTGGCGGGCGCACACGGCTGGAGGCCGCCAAGTGCATCTGCGCGGCGGGTTGGTTGGTTTGTCTGGGCGGGGCCGGCCCGGAACGGGGGCGGGCGCTTATTTCAATGGCTTGGTGATTTTGATGCGCTCGATTTCGGCGCCGTCCTCGTCGATCTGCCGGAGGGTGAGGGTGGTGGAATCGAGATCGACGGCGGTGAAGGAATGGCGGTCGGCGACGTAGCGGGCGGTGAAGGGAATCCAGTTGTGCTTGAGGTATTCGCGGGTGGCCGGTTCGTCGGTCAGGGGATCGGGGTAGAGACCGGCGCCGCCGCCGCCGGAGACGATGTAGATGACGCCGTCGGGGCGGGTTGCCGTGGCGCCGTCGAACTGTTGGTCGAGCGTGAACTGGCCGTCCACCATGCCGCGTTCGGTCCATTTGTCATTGCCGACGGGCTGGAAGCGGAGCGGTTTTGAGCGTTGATAGTTGTGGATGTGGCCGGAGAAGACGATGTCCACGCCGCAGGACTCGAAGAGCGGGGCGAGCAGGCGCATGCGCTGGTCGCCATAGTGCATGGCGCTGGAGTGGAAACCGGGGTGATGAAAATAGACGAATTTCCAGCGGGCGCGGGACTGGGTGAGCTGGCGGCGAATCCAGGCGTGGAGGAGCGGGTCGGTGGGGTTGGTGTAGCTGTTGGCGTCGAGACAGAGGAAGAGCGCGGGGCCATTCTCGAAGGCGTAGAAACAGAGGCCGGGATAGGTGCTGGCGGCGTCAGCCTTGAAGGCGGCGACCTGTTCGGCGGGGCCATGGACGGGGAGAAAACCGTTGGGGGCGTTGCTCCAGGTGCGGGTGGACATGGTGTATTCGAAGGCGGCGTAGCGCGGGGTGAAGGGCGTGAGTTTTTGCGGGCCGCTGGCGGGGGCATGGAAAAAGTAGAAGGCGGCGAGGCCGTCGGGCTGGAAACTGAGGTTGTGCGACCAGACGTCGTGGTTGCCGAGGGTGACATACCACGGGATGGAGGCCATGAGGGGTGCGCCGACGGTGGGGTCGGCGGTGTCGGTGTTGTTGTACTCGTTCCAGAAGTGGCGGAAGTATTCGCTGACGGTGCCCGAGGGATAAACGATGTCGCCGAGGACGATCATGAGGTCGGGCTTGAGACGCGAGATCGCGAAGGCAATTTTCCGCTGGTCGGGAAAGCCGTCGGCCATGTCGCCGGCGAGGGTGACGCGGAGGGAGCCGCCAGGGGATTTGCGGCTGGGGAAGTTGGCGGTGCGGATGGTCTGGTCGCGGAGGGAGACGCGGTATTCGATGCGGGCGTCGAGGGGAAGATTGGTGAGGGTGGCGGTGTATTTGAAGAGTTTGTGGGCCACGGGTTGGTCGCGGAAGAAATACGGCGAGGCCTGGGGGGCGGCGAGGGATAGGCTTGTGCGAACAGGGTTGATCCGGGTGAGGCGGGCACCGGCTGGACCGTAGTCAACGGTGAACTCTCCCGGAACCTGGTCGGTGAACCAGACCAGCCGCTTTTCGTCCTGTGGGCCGGTGCCGGGGTTGTCGCCGGGTTGGACGTAGGGTTTGACGAGCACCGTCTGGCCGCACACGGGGACGGTGGCGGCGAGGAGCAAGGTCAGGACGGTCAGGCAGCGGGACATGTGGGGGAGCATAGGCGAGCGGGTGATTTTGCAAAGCGACAACGTTCAGGGTGAACAGACGGTGGATTTACGGCCGGGCGGGGTTTTCCAGCCTTGAGGAATGGCGGAACCGGGGTAGGCTGGGGACGCAAATGAAACAGCTTTTCACTCCGCTTCTCCGGCGGGCGTATGCGGTCTTTGCGTTGATCTGCGCCGTCCATTTTGCGTGGCCTTCGGTCATGCGGTCGGAGTGGAACCGGGAGCGATTGCTGCGGGTGATGCTGGCGGCGACCGAGGAGTCGGTGCGGGAGCACGCGGCGGTGGATTTGATGCGATTCGACGGCGAGGTGCAGTTGCTGGCGGCATTGAGGGAGCCCTCGGTGGCAGTGCGACACGCGGCGACAGGGGCGTTGTTGCAGTTGTGGTTCAACCGGGGCGGAGCGGATGAGTTGGGCTTGCTGGAGCGGGCGCAGGCGTTGGCGGAGAAGAATGATCTCCGGCGGGCGTTGGTGGTGCTGAATCATGTCACCCGGGTGCATCCGCTGTACGCCGCGGGCTGGGATTTCCGGGCGACGGTGCATTGGAAGATGGGGAACCTGCGGAAGGCGGAGCAGGATTGCCGCAAGGTGGTGGTGCTCAATCCGAATCATTATGCGGCGTGGCGGAGCCTCGGGGTTTGCCAGATGTCGGAGGGGCGGCTGGCGGAGGCGAGCGAGTCGTTGCGGCAGGCGTTGTTGATCGCTCCGGAGGACCGGGTTTCGCGGAGTTACTTCCGGCGTTGCGGCGAGATCAAGTCGCGGATTCGCGGCCGGTCCGGGACTGACTTGCTCAACATTTGAGCCAGGACGGACGGAGGGCGTCCGAGGGAATACACGAGGGAGAGAAAGCACATGATCATTGGCGTGCCAAAGGAGATCAAGGAGCA
>CAZUUP010000035.1:2108-17987 GCA_964623105.1 uncultured Akkermansia sp. | reverse complement strand
CGACGACGTGGTGCCATTCCCGGGGGTTAAGCTCGGTCTTCGCGACCACTTTCAGCCCGCTCTCGGGCCAGCGATGGATGAGGTGAATGCCGGGGCGGAGGTTGTCGAGCGCGAAGTCCCAGCCTTGAAAATTCTGGGCGTGATTGAGGCGCGCGAAGACGGGGGCGGAGGGGCTGTTGGTGGCGATTTTGAGCCAGCCGGCGAAGGAGAACGGCTGGTTGCGCTCGAGTTCCGGGCCGCGCGGGAAGGTGACAGTGGTTGAGCCGTTCAGACGGACCCCGGTTGAGCCGGGGCGGTTGCTCGTTTCAAAGCGGCCCTCGGTGAACAGGCCGGTGCGTCCGTCGAGCGCGGTGACAAAGTTGCGGCGGCCGTCGCTGCTGAGCGGGAAAAAGTGCGTGGGAATCGCGGGTGTGGCGAGTTCGACATCCTCGGAGACGAGGACGGGGGACTGCCGGGCGAGCCAGTCGCGGAAGGGTTGGCTGGCGGCGGTTTGTGCGCGCAGTTCGGTGAATTTGGCGCGCGCCGCTTCGGTGGTTTCGCGGGCGGCCTGGCGTTTGGTGTCGGCCTCCGGGTCGGGGATTTCGATGCGGGGTTCGGCATTGCCCTGGCGCGTCTGCATGCCGCCGTCCTTGGTGTTATTGAAGTAAGCGTAGAACTGATAGTACTCCTTCTGGCTGATGGGATCGTATTTGTGATCGTGGCACTGGGCGCATTCCATGCTCAGGGCGAGCCAGGTGGAGGAGGTGGTTTTCACGCGGTCCACGACGTAATCCACGCGGAACTCCTCGGGAATGACGCCGCCCTCGTCGGTGGTGGCGTGGTTGCGGTTGAAACCGGAGGCGACCTTTTGGTCAAGGGTGGCGTTGGGGACGAGGTCGCCGGCGATTTGATCGATGGTGAACTGGTCGAAGGGAAGGTTGCGGTTGTAGGCGCGGATGACCCAGTCGCGCCATCCCCACATGTCGCGCGGACCGTCGGCGTGATAGACGCTCGAATCGCCGTAACGGGCGAGATCCATCCACGCGAGCGCCATGCGTTCGCCGTAGTGGGGCGAGGTGAGGAGGCGATCGACGAGGCGTTCGTAGGCGTCGGCACTGGTGTCGCGCAAAAAGGCGGCGACCTCGGCGGGCGTCGGGAGCGTGCCGGTGAGATCCAGGGTGACGCGGCGAATGAGCGTGGCGCGATCGGCCTCGGGCGAGGGTTGGAGGCCTTCCTTGGCGAGGCGCTCGTGAATGAAACGATCGACGGGGTTCTTGTTCCAGGCGCGGTCGGAGACGTCGGGCAGGGGAGATTGGCGGGGTGGTTCGAAGGCCCAGTGGGTGGTGTAGGCGGCGCCGGCCTGCAGCCAGGCCTTGAGCGTGGCGATTTCCTGCGGCGTGAGGTGTTTGCTGACGGGTGCCTCGGGCGGGGGCATCTGGAGATCGGGATCGGTGGAGGTGATGCGTTTGTAGAATTCGCTCTGCAGGGCTTTGCCGGGCTGGATGATTTTTGCCACGCCGGCGGCGGTATCGAGGCGGAGTTTGCCCTTGCGGGCAGCTTCGTCCGGGCCGTGGCAGTGCATGCACTTGTCGGAGAGAATGGGGCGGACCTCGCGATTGAAATCGGGGGACGAAACGGCGCCCCGCACATGGGCGGTCGAGACGCCAAGGGCCAGGCTGGCAAGAATACGGAGCAATAACATCGGGTCTGTCAGACTGCGGTGGGAGGCCGGGAATTCGCGCGAAGGCGGGCGGCGGCCTGCTGGCAAGAAGTCGCGGGTTCCGGCGGTGGGACGGGAGCGGGCGGGTGGTGGGAAGAGCCATGCACCGCGGTATTTGCGTGTGGCCCGCCGTCTGAAGGCGGAACTCTGAGCGGAGACCGGTATTCGCGGTTTTGCGTCGGTGGTTGCGCGCGCGTGAATGCGTGCGTTGCGTGGCAATCTGGCTGCGGGTGGGGCTCTGATGGAGTTGCCGGGTTTCAGTAGGAGTCCTTTTGAGGCGCATATTGGAATTGAATTTGAAGATTCCTTTGGCGATGTTGGCTTCAACAACAACCTGTGACTCAAGGCATCGGGCTATCAATGACGAGTCGCTCCTTCCCGCGTGTTATGAAAAAGCTGCTGTTCCCCACGCTTGGCGCATTGGCTTTGGTTGCGGCCGGCCTTTCTCCGTTGTTTGGCGCGACAATTGACGTGCTTTTGGCCACGGGCCAGACGCCGGCCAGTGCCGGTCTCAACCGCGTAGGATCGGTGGCCGGCGGGATGTGGGACCGCGGCGGGAGGGTTTGGATGGAAGGCCGATACCAGCCGGATGCACCGAGCGTGTTGGAGCGCAATGCCGTCTGGTTGTGGACCGCGGCGGGTACCACGGGGGAAGTGTACTCGGACGGCAATGCGGTGCCCTACTATGTCGGTGGCGTGGCAGGACCGGTGATTCCGATGTCGGTTCCGCGTCTGCAACCGCGGTTTGGCAAGTACGTGCCGCCCGCCAATTACGCGGTGTTCGGGAGCGGGGTCGCCAGCGTCCCGGCGGCGCAGGGGATGCTCCGGGCGCTGTGGACCCGGCGACTCGACCTGCCTGGTGATCTGGCGGCGGCATTTGTCCTGGTGAACGATCTCGAAAGTCACCTCGATGGGGTGAGGCAGTTCGTCCGTCCCCAGATTGATGACGCGATCATCCGGTTGCGCGCCTCGGCGGCGGGACTGGATACGAATTACACTTTTGGGTTGGAGGGAGGCGGAGCGGTGCAGTTTTACTTCAACAGCGTCATCAGCGAGGCAGGGGGGCAGGGCAGCGGTTCGATGGTTTGGCAGGCGGTGACGGACCGCGGGGCGGTGGTTGGGGGGCTGTCCAACGTGGTGCGTGCAGTGGCGGCGAGTTCGGGACTGCAGTTGCCCGGGCTTCCCGGAGGTCTCTATTCGTCACTGCGAATTCTTGGAGTTGATCCCGGCGAAAGTTTGCTGTGGGAGGCTGGCACCAACGGGGGAACCTTGGTGATGCGAGGTGAACCGGGTGCCTTGACCCCGTTACTGGGGCCGGGAATGGCCGCGCCCCCGGGGCGAGTCGCGGCGCCGTCCGGCACTGCTCCGTTGGGGAGCGTCGGGGCGGTTGGCTTGGTGTCGCACGGAGCTGCGGTCATGGCGGAAGCCATATACGGTCCGTCTGCCGGCGTGCTCGCGGGACGGGCCGCCTTGCTGCTGCACGATGGCGTAAAATCCAAGCTCTTCGCCCTGCAAGGCGATGTGGTGGAGGGCGCGCCGGACCGCACCGTGTTGCAACCTTTTACTCCCGGGGGCTACGACTGGCCGGACACGAATGTCGTCGCCTTCTATGGGCCGGTCCGTGGCGCAACGTTTCCGCTCGACGTTCAGGCCGTGCTGCTGGCGAGCGAAACACGGGTGCGGATGCTGGCGCGCCAACAGGATCCACTGCCGGTGCCTGCCGGTGTGGACCGGATTGTGCGGTTCCCGTTTTCCGTGCTTTCGGCAAAGCCGGACGGGACCGTGGCGTTTGCGGCGGAAATCGAGTTTCTCGCCGGAGGACGAAAGGAAATCTTGTACACGGTCACCCCGGGAGTGCCGGATCGCTATCAGGTCATCCTTTCCGCGGGCGACACATTGAGCATCCCGACGCGGGACGGTCCCCGCCCGGCGACGATCCGGGGATTTACCGGCGTTGCGTGGCGGCCGGGGACGTTCGACAAACTGCTGGTCAGCGTGGATCTGGAAACGACGGGTGCGTCCGCCGTGCTGCTGGTGGATCCGGCAACGGCGGTGCGGATGGATGCGAGTTTTGTTTCCGGGCGGTTGCGCGTGCGCTGGCCGGCGGGCGGCGGCTCGGTCGAGTCCACGGTTTCGCTGGGGATGCCGGTCTGGTCCCCGGTTGAGTCGCCGGTTACCGAGCGCGACGGCTTTCGGGAAGTGGAGGTTGATCCGGCCGGTGTAACTCGCTTTTTCCGGGTTCGGTAAGAGACCGGTGCCGGGTGCCGCCGTGCTGATGGGGATTTGCGGCTTACAAGTCCCGCGCGTGCAGATTCATCAGTGACATCGCGGCGCCGGTGTCGCGCAGGCCGAAGGCGCCGCGGGCGGGGGTGGTGGCGGGCAGGGTGAGTTTCTGGGTTTCCTTATTGTTAATCGAGACGACCACGTCGTGGCCCTTGATGAGGATGGTCACGCGCTGATTTCGTCCAGGTGTGACGCTGGTCAGTTTGACCTCCGCACCTTCGCCGTTGTGACCGCGGAGGAGGACGGCGGGCGGCACGAAATCCTTGCCGGCGGCGGGTTTGGCCGGGTTGCAATCGAAGAGGAATTCGGCGTTGGCGTAGTCCTTCTCGGTCCAGAGCGTGGCCTGAGTGGCGGGGGCACCTTCCTTCAGGCCGATGCGACCGCCGGCGACCCAGCGGGTGGCGGTGGCGGCGTTGGTGCGCCAGCCGCGGAAATCGAGGCCGGTGAACAGGTTTTGCCAGCCGGGGTCGAGGGGCGCGACCAGTTCGGGCGGGGGATTGCCGGAGGGCAGCTCCTTGATGCGGAGGTTGCGGAACTCGATGGGTGCGCCCTCGGATTCGAGCGCGAGATAGCCTTTGCGATAGTTGCAATCGTCGCCGCCGGAGACTTCCTTGCCGTTGACGTGCAGGCGGAGCGAGCCGTTGTGGCAGACGATGCGATAGTGATTCCACTCATTGACGCCCTTGCTGCGGTCCTCGGAGGGAAAACTCCGGCTGCCGTTGTGGCGGCCGAGGGGTTTCATGGTGGCGCCGTGGATGGGGAAGACGTCGCCATGCGTGGTGAACCAGTCGGATTTTTTGCCGTGCTGTTTCTCGTAATTGGTGGCGTAACCATGATCGAGCACCTGCACTTCGATGCCGCGCAGGAACGGAACGCCGGGCGCGGAGATGGGTGAGCCCCAGATGAAGACGCCGGAGTTGCCGCCGCTCTGGAGATGCCGCCATTCGACCTCGAGGATGAAGTTTTCATAGTGCCGGGTGGTGCGCAGCGCACCGACGGGCCGGCCGGTGCAAAAGATCTTTCCGTCCCGGACGCTCCAAGTTTCGGGCGCGCAGTTGATGTTGGTCCAGCCGGTCAGGTCACGGCCGTTGAACAGGGGGACAAAACCGTCTTCGTCCGCGGCGAATCCGTTAAACGCTGCGGCCAGCAGGAGAACTGAAAGGAGGTGCTTCATGGGGTGACGATGCCCGTGCCGAACCAGAATTGCACGCAAGAAGGAAGGGCTGCCGGATGGACGTCGAGTTCGTGGGTTCTGGCCGGTTGGGGCGGCAGTTGGGCGGATGTAGGCGAACGCCCGCGTCGTCGGGCTGCGATGGCGGTCCCGGAGATGCGGCTACCCGGCCAGTTCCCGGGCTGCGCGGCGTCGGGCGGCGATGCGCTTGACGAGTTCATCCACGATCACACCGGCGAGAATGACCAGGCCGATGATGGCGAATTCGAGATGGGTGGCGATGCCGAGGATGTTGATGGCGTTGTAAAGGACGCGCAGGACGGCGGCGCCGATGATCACCCCGAGAATCGTGCCTTCGCCGCCGCGCAGGCTGCATCCGCCCAGCACGGCGGCGGCGATGGCGTAGAGTTCGTAGAATTCGCCGAGGCCCGAAGGTTGCACTGAATTCAGGTCGAGGGAGAAAAGGATGCCGCCGATGCCGCCGAGGACGGAGCAGATGACGTAGGCGAGGATCACCATGCGATCGGTGTTGATGCCGCTGTAGCGCGCGGCGGTTTCATTGCGGCCGAGGGCCAGAAGGTAGCGGCCGTAGATGGTCAGATTGAGGAAGATTGCGGCGGCGATGGCCACGACGAGCATGGTGACGAACGGCGCGGGCAGGGTGAAGGTGTCGCTGAAGGGGAGGGGAATTTTGCCGTTGGCGATGCGACGCAGCCCTTCGAAGTCGTTGCCGAATCCCTGGCTTTGGTCGTTGGTGATGTAGCGGGCCGCGCCGCGGTAGATCAGCAGCCCGCAGAGGGTCACGACGAACGGCTGCAGTTTCATCTTGGTGATCAGCAGGCCGTGGGCGAGGCCGATGAGGACGGCACAGCCGAGCACGGTCGTGAGCGAAACGCCGACGCCCCAGTGCTTTTGGGTCAGCGTCCAGGCCAGGAGGCAGCCGGTCAAACCGACGGTGGAACCGATCGACAGGTCGATGCCGCCAGTGATGATGACGAAGGAAACGCCGATGCTCAGGATGCCGAAGAGCGAGGTCCAGCGGATGGTGTTCTGGATGTTGTAGGCATCGAGAAACTGGGGGTTCTTGATGGCCGTGAAGACGCAGACAAATACCAGGAGGCCGGTGATGCCCAGGATTTTTTTCATAAATTAACGGGGGAAGAGTCGTCGCGGGGAGGGAAGGGGAATCGCCTACGGGGCGGGGGGACGGGCGCGATGCCTGATGCCGACGGGGTGGTTTCGCCGTGGTCCGCCGGAGTGTTCGTGGGTTTGGGTTGGGAGTTCAAAACCAGACTTGCTCAAGGGTGTTTTCCCGCGCCGGTGGCCAGTTGCATGATGGCTTCCTCGGAGAGTCGGGCGCGGGGGACTTCGCCGCTGATGCGGCCCTGGTGCATGACGAGCGTGCGATCGGACATGCGGAGGATTTCCTCCATTTCGCTGGAAACGAAGAGGATGGCTACGCCCTGGCCGGCCAGTTCTTCCATGAGCCGGTAGATCTCCTGCTTGGCGCCGACATCGATGCCGCGGGTGGGTTCGTCGAGGAGCAGCAGGCGCGGTTTGAGGGCGAGCCATTTGCCGATGACAATCTTCTGCTGGTTGCCGCCGGAGAGGTAGAGCGCCCACTGGCGGTCGTTCGGCGTCTTGATGCGCATGGCCGCGACCATTTCCGTGCTGATGGCGCCCTCCTTGGCACGGTCGAGAAAACCGGAGCGGGCGTCGCGTCGCAGGCTGGCGAGGCTGAGGTTGTGGCGGACGGCCATTTCGAGGATGAGTCCCTGGTGTTTGCGGTCCTCGGGCACCAGCGCGAGACCGGCGGCGATGGCGTCCTGCGGGGTGCGCAATTCGACCGCCTGCCCGGCCACGTGGACGGTGCCGCCGACGGCCCGGTCGATGCCGAAGAGGACGCGGAGCAATTCCGTGCGGCCGGCACCCACGAGCCCGGAGAGACCGACGATCTCGCCGGCGTGGACGGCGAAGTTCAATTCGTGCCGGGGATGCGCCGGGGTGCGCAGGCCGCGGACTTCAAGGGCGGGCGCGCCGGCGGGATGCGACGGGCGCTGGTACAGGCCGGAGATGTCGCGGCCGATCATGAGGCGCACCATGGCGTCGTGGTTGATCTGGTCGCGCTGGAGTTCGCCCGCGTTCTGGCCGTCGCGCAAAACCACGACACGATCGGACAGTTCCTTCACTTCGCCGAGCCGGTGGGAGATGTAGATGACGCTGACGCCGGCGGTGCGCAGTTCCTTGACGACGCGGTAGAGCTGGTCGGTTTCGTGCTGGCTGAGGCTGGAGGTCGGCTCATCCATGATCAACACCCGGGCGCCGACGGAGAGGGCCTTGGCAATTTCGACCAGTTGCTGCCGGCCGAGGGACAGGTTGCGGACCAGTTCGCGCGGGGAGCAGTCGAGGCCGACCTTTTTGAGCAGGGGGGCGGCGGCGGCGTACATCTGGCGGCGCTGGATGAGCCCGCAGCGGCGCGGTTCGCGGCCGAGGAAGATGTTGGCGGCGACGTCGAGATTGTCGCAGAGGTTGAGTTCCTGGTGGATGAGGGCGATGCCGAGGGCTTCGGCGGAGCGCACGGAATCGATTTCCACGGGACGGCCATCGACCAGGATTTTCCCGCCGTCGGGCGTCTGCACGCCGGCGAGGATTTTCATAAGCGTGCTTTTGCCCGCGCCGTTTTCGCCGATGACGGAGATCACTTCGCCGCGGGCCAGTCGGAGGCTGACACCGCCGAGGGCGACAACGCCGGGAAAGCGGCGGGTGAGGTTTTGAACCTCGAGCAACGGGGTGGGGGACGAGTCTGCCATGTCGGTGGGCTAGCGGGCGTGGCTGGCGGGGAATTCGCGGCGAACGATCGTCGGGTGGAAGACCCTGGCGACCGTGGGCGACATGGTGGGCGAGCGATTCATGGGTTAGAGACGCGGCAGTCTTTGGTGTGGGATGAGAAAGTCAACTGCGGGCGCGGCTGGCCGCCGGGACCGCGGTGGGCGGGCTAGTCGCCGAAGAGCTTTTTCATCTGCTCGCGGGCGGAGGATTCGCGGGGATTGGCGTCCTTGGGAGGTTGGTAGTCCCGGCGGATGAAGTCAAAGAACTCGCAGAAATTGCCCTTGTCCTTTTCGTCCACGGGATCGGCCCGGCGTTCACGACACTGGTAGGCGACGGCGCGATCGAAGCTCTGGCAGTTGAGGCAGACCCGGAGGTCGGCGCGGCATTGGGGGCAGGATTCGCCGCGGCCCGGGTTGCCGTTGATCACCCATGGAGTGCCGCATTTCCAGCAATGACGGTTCATGCGGCGACGCTAGCAGGCGGTGGGACGGCCTGCCAAGCCGGGAGGCGGGAACTTCGGGCGCGGTGGAGCCTGCGCAGCGGGGGCGGCGTTGGTGCGGGAATTCACTCGAGCAACAGGAGGTCGATTTCCGCGAGCTTGGGCAGGATGACGGCGCCGTTGTTGAGCGGCAGGGGTCCGTGGAGTAGGGAACGCGCGGATTTGATGGCGGGACCGCCGGACAGGTCGATGCGCAGATTTTGGGCGACCTGAAGTTCGCCTTTGCCGGACGCGGTGGCGGTGCGTTGGTAAGCCCAGTTCATGAGGGCGATGGAACGGCGTCCCTCGCGCTCGAGCGCCACGGCCTCGACGAGGGGTTCGGAGGGGCGCGCGGGGCGGGTCACGCCGCGGGCCAGGGCCGGGGCGGCGATCAGGGCGCGAACGCCGGGTGAAAAATCGTCGCGCATGGAGAAATCGGCGCGGCGCACCTTGGTGGAATAGGTCAGGCCCGACCAAAAACCGGCCACGGTGGCGTCGCCTTTGCCGAAGCGGTGACGCGTCACGGCGGGTTTCTGGTCGGCGAACCGGGCGAGGATTTCGGCGGACCCGGCGGCGAGCGGTTCCCGGCCGATGGCGGCGGTGAGTTCGGTGCCGGACCAGTTGAACCGGGCTCCGGCGGGAGCGTTGGTTTCCGCGAAGGGTTTGATGTCGGTGGCGCGGTAGCCGTCAACAGCGCCCCAAGTTTCCAGCGAGCGGGTGCCGAGGCCGAGCACCTCTGCCAGCGAAGTCAGCGGTTGATTGGCTTCGTCGCGGGCGAGTCCGAAGGCATCTGTCCACAGCGAACCGCCGGCGGCAACCCACGCGCGGACCTGCGTGGCGGCGTCGCGGCGCAGGTGGGTGCCGGGGATGTAGATGGCCTTGTAGCGATCGAGTTTGCCCTCGGCCAGTTGGGCTTCGCTAAGGATGTCCACGGGGATATGCGCGTGGGCCAGCGCGAGGTAAACCCATTTGGCATTTTCGAACGCCGCGCCGGCGATGCCGGACGACCGGCCCCAGATTTCGGAGGTGCGCGGGGAAACAAACGCCACCTCGGCCGCGTGTGCGGGGCGTGCGCCAAACAGCATTTCTTCGCCGCGACCGAGGAAACGGGCGGCGCGGGCGACGCGTTCGAGCAACTCGGGGGACTGCGAGAAGCTGTCGCCCTTGGCGTAGTCGGGTCCGTAGGTGTACCACTCGATCACCCGGACACCGCGGGAGACGACCGCGAGCATGCGTTGCTCGGGCGCGCCGCGATGGGGTTTGACGAGGCAGCCCATCGGCATGGAGTGGCGGCCGGCGATGCCGCGACCGATCTCGGCGAGGTAGGATTCCCACTGCCAGACGCGGGGGTCGCGGTTGGAAGTTTCGAAGACAAACGCGGTGTTGGCACCGTGGTCGTAGAATTCGTGCCAGTCCAGACTGGAGCCGCTCCAGCTCGGGGTGGGGCCCTGCATGGCGTAGAGGGGGATGCCGGCCTGCTGGAACTGGCGGGCGAACTCGGGGAACACCTGCGCCGTGGCGTGGGTCATGAAGCGGAAGGTGTAGTAATAGCGCAGCGCGTCGGCGGGTTGGTCGGGCAGGGGGGGCGGTCCGGCTCCGCGAGCGGCTTTGCCTTTGACGGCGGCGGGTGGGGCGGGGGGAACGACCGGCGGCGGCGCGAGGGCGGGGGCGGGTGATTTCGGCGCGATGGGTTTTTCCAGCAGGGTGTCCACTTCGTCGGCGACCCGGGCGGCGGGAGTGACGGGTGGGGGAGCCGACCACATATTGAATGGCTTGACCTGCTCCCAACCTGATTTGCCGAAGTCGGCGGGGGTCAGTTTTTGCGCCCGCAGGTAGTCCCGGAATTTGCCGGTGCAGCGTTCGCAGTGGACGATGTGCTCCTTGGCAAACACGCCGATTTCATCGACCCACAGCGCCCAGGATTCCTGCGCCCCGGCGGCGCGATGCTCGGTGATGGCGCGTTTGGTGGTCTCGGTCATCAGCGGCGGCAGTGCGGGATCGAACGGGCAGTGATCTTCGGGATCGGTTTTCCGCGGTCCGTTGTGGAGGGCCGCCAGTGGGCTGCCCGAACCTGGACCGCCCCAGTAAACCTTGCGGAAATCCCGGCCGAAACCCGCCGCATCAGCAAGGGACAGGGAGCCGACGAGGCTGTTCACGCCGAGCATGCGCAGGGTGCGGCATTCGTCGGCGAGGATCTCGGGGTTGCAATGGCGCACGCCGTAGCCCGCCCCGCTGCCGCGCCCGCCGCCCATCGCATCGCCGTAACCGGCCAGATGGCCGATGAGCGCGAACTTTCCGGGCATTGGGGCCGGTTCGGGAAAGAGCGCCTCGAGTCGTTCGCGCCGCAGCCGTGCGTGGCGTGAAAGCCCGTTCAGGCTGGCGATGAATTCCGGAGTGACGCCCGCCCCCAGCGCATTGCCGGGGAACGCGAAGCCGAGTGACGAGCCGCGGGGCGAAGTCTCGGCGAACCGGTGAAACACCCGGCCCTGATGGGCGAACTCGAATTCGACGACCACGTTGGTGAGCGGCCCGGCGGGTTTGGCGGGTCGGCCTTTGACGGCGGTGGCGGCGGGCGCGGTCTCGACCACGAGCGTGGGGAACTCCCAGCCGCGGGTGGAGCCGATCAGACCGGCCAGCGGGGTCCAGACCGACCATTCGCCGAAGGGCAGGTCCAGTTTCCCCGACGCCGCCATGAATCCGCCGCGGGTGACGGTGCCGCCCAGGCCCTCGCCGCCGCGTCGCCAGGCGATGCGGACCAGTTCGGGTGCCGGTTGCGCCTGCGTGAGGCGGACGCGCATCGTGAGTTGCGCCAGCGCCGCCCCGGCTTTGCCCCGGGCATCGGCCTTGTCGATTTGTTCCTGCGCGGGCAGGGCGGCGAGGGAGAGCAGCAAGGACAGCGTGGCCAGGAATTTCATGTTGCGAGACAGCGACTGGGAAGGGGGCGGGGGGCGTCACGGGTGCCGGAAACAAGGTTCGTTGCGGGGGAGGGGTGCGGGTTCCGGCGGCTGGAAGTTATTCGCGCCGTCCCCGGAAACCGCGTTTCCTCCCCGTAACCGGCCGCGATGGGCCGCCGGATTGGCCGCCTTGACTTCACTTTGCCCTTTGCGAACACTTCGCGCCCTATGGCCGATCCAAAACAACCTGATTTGATGGAGAAGATTGTCTCCCTGTGCAAACGCCGCGGTTTCATTTTTCAGTCGTCCGAAATTTACGGAGGGATCAACGGCTTTTGGGATTACGGTCCGCTGGGGGCGGAGTTGAAGCGCAATGTGAAGGAACTCTGGTGGCGCGCGATGATCCGTCAGCGTGAGGACGTGGTCGGCCTGGACGCCACGATCATCATGCATCCGCAAATCTGGCGTGCCTCTGGCCATGTGGACACGTTCAGCGACCCGATGTGCGACTGTCTGCTGACGAAGAAGCGGTTCCGGGCGGACCAGATCGATCCGCAGTCGGGGACGGCTCGCCATTACAACGGGGCCTTGCCAAGCCAGGCAATTGTGGATTTCCAGATGCAGATCGGCGTTTCCGCCGGGCATAACCCTGACTTACCGTCGCTGGAGGCCAAGCTTTTCGCCGCCACCACTCCAGATCAAATTGCCAAAGCCTTCGAAGAGTGGGGGCGGACAATTATCGGGGCCGCATTGGACGGTGGCGCGCTGGCGAAGGCGATCGCCCAAGTGTTAGCCAGCCTCGATCAAACGGCTTACGCCGTGCTGATCCAGTCGGGCAAACATCCGGAGTATGCGCGCAAGATTGCCCGGCAATTCTACGAACAACGCGGGGTCAAGAATCCACGCTTATTCGGCGAGCGCCCCGAGGATCTCGAGAACACCACGCGTTTCAATCCCGACAACGGTTCGCTGCTCACGCCGCCGGTGCCGTTCAACCTGATGTTCAAGACCTACGTTGGCCCGACCGCGACCGAGGCGGACGTGGCGTATCTGCGGCCCGAGACGGCGCAGGCGATTTTCGCGCAATTCAAGAACGTGCTGGATACCGCACGGCAGAAGGTCCCGTTTGGCATCGGGCAGATTGGCAAGGCGTTCCGCAACGAGGTGACGCCGCGCAACTTCACCTTCCGCTCGCGCGAGTTCGAGCAGATGGAGCTGGAGTTTTTCATCAAGCCGGACGAGGCCATCGAGGCCATTCACGGCACGGTCGCCCGGCCCGGCCCCGGCCATCCCGGCGAACCGCAGCCCAACTGGGGCTGGCAGGCGTGGCATCAGTACTGGGTCGAGGAACGCGTGCGGTTTTACGAGGGCATCGGCCTGGACCGCGGGACGCTTGGCTTTCACATCCAGACCCCGGCCGAACTGGCTCATTACGCCCTCGCCACGACGCACATCCTGTACAAGTTTCCGATAAGCAAGAAGGACGCCCAGGGGCCGACGGCGGGCGACGAACTCGAGGGCATTGCGGCGCGCGGGGATTTCGACCTGTCGCAGCACCAGCGGCACAGCGGGAAGCCGCAGGAATATTTCGATGACGAGCTGAAGGCGGCGATCGCCAAGCTTGACGAGGCGCGGCGGCGGGAGCTGCTGCAGCGCTTTGAGGCGGTGAAACGCAGTGATTTCACGAAGCGCGGCTACAAGCCGGAGGAAATCGAGGCGAAGGCGAAGGAGGCGGCAGAGCGTTTGTCCAAGGGCTTTTACGTGCCGCATGTGATCGAGCCGTCGGCGGGGGCCGACCGGCTGATCCTCGCGCTGGTTTGCAACGCTTACCGCGAGGAAATGATTCCCGATGCGAAGGGCAACCCGGAGTTGCGCGTGGTGATGAAGTTCCATCCGCGCGTCGCGCCGGTAAAGGTCGGGGTGTTCCCGCTGCTGAAGAACCGGCCGGAACTGATCGCGAAGGCGCGGGAGGTCTTCGAGTTGCTGCGGCCGCACATGACGGTCACGTTCGACGACGCCGGGAGCATCGGCAAACGTTACGCGCGGCAGGACGAGGCCGGCACGCCGTTCGGTATCACCATCGACTTCGACACCCTGGGCGAAAAGCCGGAGTTGCTCGACACGGTGACCTTGCGCGACCGCGACACGACGCGGCAGACGCGGGTCAAGATCGGTGAACTGCTGCCGCTGCTGCTGGAGAAGCTGCGGTGAACCTGCGTGTGGTCTCCCGGGGTAATTGTTCACGCGGCGGGGCGGTCCGAGCGGAACCCCTGCTTCGGCCAAATCCGCGGCCGCTCCCGGCGGCGCATTTCCGCCGTGACCGGGAATCTGCGGCGTGGCAGGTTGCGGGGGTGATTTCCGCTAGTCCGCATCGGTCCGCCTTCGCGCCACGGGTGTGGGCTGGCGGACGCTGGTCGGGTGCGGTGGTGCCGAAACTATGATCGACCCAGTCAAGATTTCGTTCGCCTTCATGGCGGCGACGGCGGTGATGGTGGGGGTGCTGGATCTGGCGACTCCGCTGGTGGCGGTGTTTTTCTCCTATTTTGCGCTGACCAAGCTGCGCATGCGGCAGAAGCCGTGGGTGGGGATTGTTCTGTTTGTTTTGCTGGCGATAGCGATCCTGTTTGCGCTGATCTTCTTCGTGAACCGCAGCCGGGTCGCGCTGCCGGAAATCACGGCCAAGCTAATTCCGATGCTCGTGGAGTATGCCCGGAACTTCGGCGTTGAACTGCCGTTCCGTGACTGGGACGACGTGCGGGAATGGCTGAGCGAGGGTCCGAGAGACTTGGGCAGCCTTTGGCGTTATTTCATCTTTTCGGGGCGGCAACTGGTGATGGTCATCCTTGGCGTGGTGGTGGCCATCAGCGTTTTCGTGAACCAGGAAGTGGATCTCGGCCGGGCCAAGCATGTGGTGAAGAACAACCTGTATTCGATGGCCACGGACCAGATTGTCCTGCGCTGCAAAACCTTTTACCACAGCTTCGCAACCGTCATGGGCGCGCAGGTCGTCATCTCGAGCATCAACACCACGCTGACGGCGATCTTCATTTTCGGGAGCAGCCACATTTTCCAACAGGGCCTGCCGTATCCGAAGACCCTGACCATCCTGACCTTCCTCTGCGGCATGTTCCCCATCATTGGCAACTTGATCAGCAATACGTTGATCACCAGCGTTGCGCTCACCGTTTCGCCCGGGCTGGCCTTTTCCGCGCTCGCGTTCCTCGTCATCCTGCACAAGCTCGAGTACTTCTTGAACAGCAAGATCATCGGCGACCGCATCAACAACCCGATGTGGCTCACCTTGATGGCGCTGGTGCTGGGTGAGCGGCTCATGGGGATTCCGGGCATGATCCTGGCGCCGGTTGTGTTTCATTATGTGAAGATGGAGGCGGCGCAGATCGAGGCGCTGGCTCCCAAGATCACCCCCGTGCGCGAGGGCGCCACCCCGCCGGCCATGGCCAAGGATTAGGCCGCCCCCGTCAGATTCGCACCCCCTTATGACCACCGACGAAGCCATCGCCCTGCTGGAGAAATACCGCGCCGGAAAAGTGGGGCGCGACGAGGTGTTGCGCGCGTTCCAGTCCGCGCCAGTGGCCGACCTTGGCTTTGCGCAGGTGGACACGCACCGCAGCCTGCGCAAGGGCTTTCCGGAGGTGATTTTCGGATCCGGCAAGACGCCGGCGCAGGTTGTGGCCATCGCGGGCAAGATTGTGGATCACGAACGACGGGTGTTGATCACCCGGGTGGGGCCGGAACATGTGCGCGCGGTGCGGAAGCGTTTCCGGCACGCCCAGCATCACGAGGCGGCGCGGTGTGTGACGATTGACCGGCAGCCGCTTCCCAAACGCCCTGGATTCATCGCCGTGCTGGCGGCGGGCACCAGCGACCTGCCGGTGGCGGAGGAGGCGGCTGTGACCGCGGACATCATGGGCAACCAGGTGGAGCGCATCTACGATGTGGGCGTGGCCGGGTTGCACCGTCTGCTCGGCCGGTTGGAAATAATCCAGCGGGCCAAAATTATCATCGCGGTCGCCGGGATGGAGGGCGCATTGCCGGGCGTCGTGACCGGCCTGGTGGGACGACCGGTCATCGGTGTGCCGACGAGCATTGGTTACGGGGCGAATTTCGCGGGGTTGTCCGCGCTGCTGGGCATGTTGAACAGTTGCAGCAGCGGCCTGACCGTGGTCAACATTGACAACGGGTTTGGGGCCGGGTACGCCGCCAGCCAGATGGCGGCGCTGGCCGCCGCCGCGGAGGCGTGAGCCCGGGCCGCGTTCGCAGGCACCATTCGTCACCGCATGAAAACGCTTTATCTCGACATCTTCAGCGGCATCAGCGGGGACATGTTCCTTGGCGCCCTGGTGGATTTGGGGGTCAGTGCGCTGGATTTCAAACGGGAACTGGCCCGGCTCCCCCTCGCGGGTTACGAGCTACAGGTCCAGCGCCGGCACAAATCGAGCATCGAAGGCGTGAAGTTCGACGTGCTGCTCACTGGCGGGCAGGAACACGATCACGACCACGCGCA
>CAZUUP010000035.1:0-2008 GCA_964623105.1 uncultured Akkermansia sp. | reverse complement strand
TCCGGGGCCGGAGATCACAGCCATGCAGGCAACCGGAACTTCGCGCAGATCATTGCCTTGATTCGCGCCAGCACGCTCTCGCCCTGGGTGCAGGAAAAATCCCTCGCGGTCTTCCGGCGGGTGGCGGTGGCGGAGGGGAAGATTCACGGCCTGCCGCCGGAGGAAGTGCATTTTCACGAGGTCGGCGCGGTGGATTCGATTGTGGACATCGTGGCGGCGTGCATCGGGCTGGAATTGCTGGGCCGTCCGCGCGTGCTGGCGGCACCGGTGGTGGAGGGGACTGGCTGGGTCCGGTGCGCGCACGGGCGCTTCCCGGTGCCGGCGCCGGCCACGCTGGAGATTTTGGGCGCGCGTGGCGTGCCGGTGACCCAGTGCGAAGAACCGCATGAACTGGTGACCCCGACGGGCGCGGCGTTGCTGGCGGAATTTGTCGAGGCGTTCGGCCCGATGCGCGGGCTGATTCCGCGGCGGGTCGGCTACGGCCTGGGCACCCGCGACAACCGCACGCGGCCCAATGTCCTGCGCGCCGTGCTGGCGGACGAGGCGGGTGCAGCGGCGGGCGGGCACGACTGGGAAACCGACACCGTCGCAGTCCTGGAAACCAACCTTGATGACTGCCCCGGCGAGTTGCTCGGGCATTTCGTTGAAAGCGCTTTGGCGGCCGGCGCGCTCGATGTCTTCCACACCCCGGTCCAGATGAAGAAGAACCGGCCCGGCGTGCTGCTCACCGTGCTGTGTGCCGAGGCTGACGCAGACCGGTTCGCGGCGAAAATGCTGTGCGATACGAGCGCATTCGGCGTGCGCCGGACACTCTCTGAACGGCGCAAGTTGCGGCGGCGGTTCGTGACGGTGGCGACGCCGTGGGGACCGGTGCGGGTGAAACTGGGCGAACTTGACGGACGGGTCGTGCAGTCGGCGCCGGAATTCGAGGACTGCCGCCGGGTGGCGGAAACCGGGGGCGTGCCGTTGAAGGAAGTCTATGCCGCGGCCGGCGCGGCGGCGGAAGGTTGAGCCATGATTGACCAGGAATTGCTCGCAATACTTGTCTGCCCGGAAACCCACCAACCGCTGCAGGTCGCGCCGGCCGCGTTGGTGGAACGTCTCAATTCGGACATCGCCGCCGGACGTTTGCAGAACCGCGCCGGCAAGCCGGTGACCGAAAGACTGGACGGCGGACTGGTGCGCGCGGACGGCCGTTTCGTCTATGTGGTGCGGCAGGACATACCGGTGATGCTGATCGACGAGGCGGTTCCGCTGGCTTGAAACGCCGTCCAGGTGGTCTCCGTCCTGTTCGGAGGGGGGCGGGTTACCCGCAAGAAAAGCTGGCGGGCCGTCAATCGGAGTGGAAACTGCCAGTCAGACCCGGCGCGGGACGACGCGCAGCCATTCCTGCGGGCAGGCCGGGATGGGAACCGAAAGCAACGAACCAAGCTTATGGAAACGCTGGAATCAATCATCGCCGCCCATCCGTTCATTCAGGGGTTGAGCGCTGCACATGTGAAATCGCTCGGGGAATACGCCATGCGCTGCGATTTTGCAGCGGATGAAATCATCTTTCGGCAGGGCGATCCCGCCAACCGCTTCTACCTGATCTTGGAGGGCAACGTGGCACTTGAAAACCGGGGCGCGGGTGGTGCGCGGCCGCTCATCCAGGAAATTGGCGCCGGAGACGTCCTGGGCTGGTCGTGGCTTTTTCCTCCCTATTATTGGAATTTCGACGCCCGCGCCGTCACGCCGGTAAAGGCGGTGTTTTTCTACGGCACCCGGCTCCGGGAGAACTGCGAGGTGGACCACGACCTGGGCTACGAGTTGATGAAACGCATGGCCGAAATTGTCATTGTCCGTCTCCAGTCGGCGCGAAAAAGGCTGGCCCAGCAGAACGCCTGAGCCAGCCTGCTCCCGTGCGCGATGGGGGCCGCGGTTATCTGAACATCGCGTGCTTCGCGTCGCCGCCGCTGAGGACGTAGGCGACCAGATCGAGGATTTCCTCCTGCTTGAGCATGTTGAT
>CAZUUP010000034.1:0-17996 GCA_964623105.1 uncultured Akkermansia sp. | reverse complement strand
TCTGCTCGGCAAGCGCGAGCCACCGCCGCGGGGCGGCGTGGTCACGGTGGCCGGAGGCCCACCCCGTCCCGATGATCCCGTCACCATGTGGGGACCGCTTGCGTTTTCCGCGGATTCCAAATCCTTCTTTGCCTGCCCGGAAAATGGCGTCCTCGGTCGCTACTCGGTTGCGGACGGCAAACCGGAGTTCGGCCTGAAACTTCCCGGCCACCGCATCGAGGACGTCGTGGCCTCGGCGGATCGGCAGTTCGTTTTCGTCATGATCCGCAAGGCGTTGCCATCACCCCGCGGCGAACGTTTCGACTACCAGACCCAATGGACCAGCCGGGTCGAATGCTGGCGGTTGCCGCGATAAATGCGGAGAGCTTGGTCGGACTTGCCGCCGGTCTGCTTCCGGGAATTAAAACCACTGACCGGCACTAACCGGCACTAATGCCAACCGATCTGCCGGGCCGGCGGAGGTGGCTCGTCGGGCTGCTCATTTTGGGTGGATGGGCAGTGCCGTTGGGTGATTGCCCGTTTCGCATTCGGAGCAACCGCACGCCGCAAAGGGTTCGCTTGTCGGCAACCGTCCGGGTGGTTAGTTTACCCGCATGACCGCCACCGTGAGCATGGAGATACCAAGCGATGTTCTGGAATCCGCCCGCCTGACCGTGCCGGAGGCGAAACTGGAACTTGCCATCGCGCTGTTCGCCGCCCGGCGGCTCTCGCTGGGCAAGGCTGCGGAACTGGCCGTCCTGCCGGTGGCGCAGTTTCAACTGCATCTGGGCGCCCGCCAGCTTGGTCCGCATTACGACGTCGCCGAAGCGCTGGAGGACCGGGAAACGCTGGCGGCTTTGCGCGGCGCATGATCGTCGTCGCCGATGCCTCGCCGCTCATCGCGCTGGCCCGCATCGGGCGGCTGGAGTTGTTAAACACCTTGTTTGGCCGGCTGCTCTTACCGGAAGCCGTATGGCGGGAGGTAGCGGGTGCCGGTCTCGAGCGGGACGGTGCCAGAGCAGTTTCCCACGCGCCCTGGGTAGAACGACGGACGGTCACTGATACCGGGTTGGTGGCGGTACTGCGCCAGGACTTGGGTGCCGGCGAGGCGGAGGCGATTACGCTGGCTCGGGAGGTCGGGGCCGAGTTGGTGCTGATGGATGAACGTCTGGGCCGGGCGGCTGCCCGGCGGTTGGGACTTCGCGTGACCGGTCTGGTTGGAGTGCTGATCGAGGCGCGAGAACGTGGCCTGCTGAATGACGCGGACGCGGTGCTGAATGACCTGCACCAACGGGCAGGTTTCTGGCTGTCGCCTGAACTGCGGCGGTTGGTGGTGGGGAAGTAGCGGGTGCTGGGTGGTGCGAACTTCCCACCAATAGCAGGTCACGGACTTTCCGTAAGGAGTAGGTTTCCTGAAAGGGTGCCCGGCCACCGGACAGATTTCAGAAACCGGCTGCCAGAAGGATCAACGCACCGCTCGCGGCGGCAACTGCTGCTAGGCGGATGGGAACGCGTTTCGCCAGCCGGGACGGCGAGACTGGGCAGCCTGACCTGTGCAACTGGCCGCCGCGTCCCAGCCTTACGCCAGAATTTCCTTCGGCACGTGGCCGAAGCCTTCGCCTTGGCGGAAGCCTTCGCTGGCGCAGCTTTCCCCGTTCCCTGCCTCAACAACTTTCCCGCCATGGCAAATTTCGAAGAGCTTTTGCCAAAATAAGGTGAGCGGGGACGGCCAGTTGAGATTACATGGGATTGTGAACCCTGTCGCCAGCGGGCGTATGCCTGATCTTTTACCAGCATCCAACCTTGCCGCCCCAAACCGCAAGGTGTCTCGAGATGGACTGTCGATCCGGCAGCCGCCCCAGCGGCAATCTTCACTCGTAACAGCGATTCCACCCATTACCAATGAAAGGAGACAATTATGTTCAAGTTATTCACGCTGGTGTCCGCCCTGACGCTGATTGCCGGCTGTCAACATTCGCCAGTTTCCGACGGGGATGCCGTCCTCTTGGGGACGGAGGAGCCCGCCTACACCGTTTACGTGCGCATACCCGCCGCCAAGGTTGGCGCGATTAGAGCCCAAATCGCCAACGCTCCTGGAAAGGCATCTCTCGTCAGTTGGGCAGCCTTCACACAGAATCCCGACGCCCACATAAAGGGCCGGATAGTCAAAGATGAATACCCAGGCTTCAGAGTGCCGGCCGGAATCGTCGAATTGCTTCGCAAATACCCCGGCAATCCAATCGGCCTGACTTGGAACGGTGGTGTCGCCATTACTCAGAACGATTACAATTACGCCATGCGCCTCTACGAGAATTACAAAGCCAATCCGGCTGCCTATGAGCGCACCCGTAATCGGGATCCACGCGCCGACCCGATTCATCCGAAGGGACATCTCGGTCCACTGCTGGGCTGGTGACGGAGCAGTCCCACCGCCCTTCCTCAACCTGAATCGGTGGAGAGCCTGCGGGGGACGCAGCCGCTTTCGGCTTCTGCAATGGCAATTCCAAGAAACGTCGGTCCCGTCGCGGGCGGGATTCCCTTGCGCCGGCCGACAGGAGAGCGTTCCGAGATGCCTAACTACGCCAAAATTTCCTTCGGCACCTGACCGAAGACGTCGGTGAGGCGGAAGTCGCGGCCCGCGTAGCGGTAGGTGAGCTTCTCGTGATCGAGGCCGAGTTGATGGAGGATCGTGGCGTGGAGGTCGTGGACGTGGAATTTGTTCTCGACGGCCTTGCCACCGTAATCGTCGGTCGCGCCGAAGGAGAGACCGGGTTTGATGCCGCCACCGGCGAGCCACATGGTGTAGCCCTTGGAATTGTGGCCGCGTCCGTCGGCGCCCGCGTTGTCGGGGGTGCGTCCGAATTCCCCGCCCCAGATGACGAGGGTGTCCTTGAGGAGGTCGCGTTGCTTGAGGTCGGCGAGGAGGGCGGCGATGGGCTGATCGACGGCGTTGCAACTGGAGGCGATGCGACCTTTGAGGCCGTTGTGGTGATCCCAGCCCTGATGGCAGACTTCGATGAACCGCACGCCGGCCTCGGCGAAGCGGCGGGCCATGAGGCATTGTTTGCCGAAGCTGTTGGTCGGTCCCTGGCCGATGCCATAAGACTGCAAGGTGGCGGCGGATTCCTTGCTCATGTCCATGACCTTCGGAATCTCAGTCTGCATGCGGAAGGCGAGTTCGTAAGACTGGATGACGCCCTCGACCTCGGGATTCCCGCCGCGGGCGGCGAGGAGGTCGCGGTTCATGGACTGGACGAGGTCGAGCTGTTCGCGCTGGGCGGCGGGGGAGAGGTGGGTGTTGCGGATGTTCCCGATGCCTTCGGTCTTCTCAGCCATGTCGCCTTTGTTCTTCCTGTTCCCTTTGGCTTCGACATCGCCGGGCATGTCGAGCCGGGTGCCTTGATAGGAGGCCGGAAGGAAGGCGCTGCCGTAGTTCTGCGCTCCGCCGAGGGCCACCGGGGCGGCGATGGTGATGAAGCCGGGGAGATTCTGATTCTCGGTGCCGAGACCATAGAGCGTCCACGCCCCCAGCGAGGGTCGCACGAAGCGGGCGCTGCCGGTGTGCATCTGGACGAAGGCCTGGGGATGGTTCGGGATGTCCGTGTGCATGCCGCGCAGGAGGCAGAGGTCGTCGGCGTGTTTGGCTACGTTCCGAAAGGCTTCCGAAATCCACAGGCCGCTCTGGCCGCGCTGTTTGAATTCGGCGGCGGGCGCGACCAGCTTGCCTTTGCCCGGACCGCCCTTGCCGGCGTCGGCGATCAGCTTGGGTTTGTAATCAAAGGTGTCGAGATGTGACGGCCCACCTTGCATCGAGAGGAAGATGACGCGTTTGGCGCGGGCGGCGAAGTGGGGGGCCTTGGGCAGCAACGGGCTTTGATACGGCGCGGCGGCGGTGGCGCTCAAGCCGGCGAAGGCGAGGTAGCCGAAGCCGGCGGAAACACTCTTGAGCATGTCGCGACGCGACAAAGCCAGGGGCTCGAGGTGGGTGCAATCGAAGGGGCGGTTGGAGTGGTGCATGATTGGTGGGGGATTAAATTGGAGGTTTTGCGGGCGGGCGGGGTGATCAGTTGAGGAAACGGAATTCGGCGGAGGCGAGCAGGGCTTGAGTGAAGGTGGTCCACGCGGCGGCGGATTTTGAGCCGGGCGTGGCGGTGAGTTTCGCGATGAACTGTTCGGCGCGCTGCTGCTCGGCGGGAGAAGGCAGGCGCGCGAGGGTTCGCAAATACGCGGTGGTGATGCGGCGCGAGGCATCGGTCTCGGCCTCGAGCGATTGCGCGAGCGCGGCTGACTGGCTGTAGATGAACGGACTGTTCAGCATGAAGAGGGCCTGCGAGGGGACATTGGTGACGTCGCGTTCGGCGACGACGAGGCTGGGTTCGGCGAAGTCGAAGAGGTCGAGGATGTCCGGCACCATGTCGCGGACGATGGGAAGATAGACGCTGCGTTTGCGGCTCTCGGCTTTGAGCCCGCCGCGGCCGTTGCCACGACCGATGTCACCATCACCGTGGTTCATGACGGGCGAGCCAAGGGGCGGGACGAGATCCAGCTGGCCGCTGACGGCCAGGGCGGCATCGCGGATCGCCTCGGCGTCGAGGCGGCGCTGGTTGGCGTGCCAGAGCAGGTGGTTGTCGGGATCGGCGGCGAAGTTGGCGGCATCGCCGGCAGTGCTGAGCTGGTAGGCGCGGCTGAGGACGATGGCGCGGACGAGGCGTTTGAGCGACCACTGCTGGTCCATGACCTGGTGGGCGAGGTAATCGAGCAGTTCGGGATGGGAGGGCCGCTCGCCGGTGGCGCCGAAGTTGTCGGGCGTGGTGACGATGCCCTGGCCGAACAGGTGCTGCCAGACGCGGTTGACCATGACGCGGGCGGTGAGGGGGTTGTCGCGGCTGGTCAGCCAATTGGCGAGTTCGAGGCGTCCGCTCTGGGCGGGGTTGATCTTGGGGGCGGAGGCGGTGGCGAGGACGCTGACGAAGCCGCGCGGGATGACGGGGCCTTTCTCCTCCAGTTCGCCCCGGATGTAGATGGGGCAGTCGGCGGCGCGGCCTTCGAGCACGCCCATGGCGAGTTCGCCGCTGGGTTCACCGCCGGTGCTGGCCTTGGCCTGGGATTGGTCGCCGTCGCCTTTCTTCTTGGCGGCCTTCTGGATTTTAGCGGCCTTGGCTGCCTGCGCGGCCTTTACCACTGCGGGCGTTTCGCCGCGGCGTTCGAGCAGGGCTATTTTTTCCTCTTCGGTCATCGACTTCAGACGCGCGACCAATTTGGGATTCTTTTTGGCCATGGCCTGCAGTTGCTCCTTCATCGCGGGCGTCAGGGTCTTGAGCAGCGCGGGGGCGGCGGGGGCGGTCGCCGCGTCGATGTCGGCGACGGGTTTCTGGACGGCTACGGCAGGGGCGGCTGCGGGGGTCAGGCTCTTGACGAGGGGCAGGAGGGTGGAGGGCTGGCGGTTCTTGTTGGCTTCGCCGCCACCGGTTCCATAGAAGGTGTGGGTGCTCTTGAAGATGCCGGCCAGCGCATAGTAGTCGCGGGTCGAGATGGGATCGAATTTGTGGTCGTGGCAGCGGGCGCAGCTCACGGTCAGACCGATGGTGGCGCGGGTGGTGGCGTCGATTTGCTCGTCCACCATTTCCATGACAAAGGCCTCGCGATTGCGTTCGTTGAGGCCCTTGGGTCCGAGGGCGAGGAACCCGGTGGCAATCAGGTTTTCGTTGCGTTGCGCTGCGTCCCGGGCGGGCAGCAGGTCGCCGGCGATTTGTTCCCGGATGAACTGGTCGTAGGGCTTGTCGGCATTGAATGCGGCGATGACGTAGTCCCGGTAGCGCCAGGCTTGCGGATAGGCGTAGTTGCGCTCCTTGCCGGTGGACTCGGCGTAGCGGGCGATGTCGAGCCAGTGACGGCCCCACCGTTCGCCAAACTGGGGCGAGGCGAGGAGTTCATCCACGATTTTCTCCAACCCGCGGGGGGAAGAGTCTCTGGCAAACGCCCGCACCTGCTCGGGGGTGGGCGGGAGGCCGACGAGATCGAAGCTCAGGCGGCGCAACAGCGTGACGCGATCGGCGTCGGCCACCGGGCGAAGGCCCTTGGACTCCAGCGCAGCAAGGACAAAACGATCAATGTCCGTCTTCGGCCAGGCGGCATTTTTCACGGTGGGAACTGCGGACCGGACCGGAGGTTGGAAGGACCAGAAATTTCGGGCGGAGGAGGGATCGGGCTTCTTCACGGCGAGCTTGCGGCTGCCGTCACGCGGATCGGGCGCGCCCATGAGCACCCATTTCTCGAAGTCGGCGATCACGTCGGCCGGAAGCTTCTCCTTGGGCGGCATGAGGCCGTCTTTGACCTCACCCCGAATGGCCTTGATGACCAGACTGTCCTTGAGATCGCGCGGGGTTATCCCGTGGCCGGTGGCACCGCCCATGCGGATGCCCTCGCGGGTGTCCAAAAGAAGTTCGCCTTTGACTTTCTTCGACTCAGCCGAGTGGCACTCGTAGCACTTCGCGACCAGCACGGGCCGAATCTTCTTTTCGAAGAAGGCGAGTTGGTCGGGCGAAATTCGCTCGGCCGGACGGTCGGCACCTTGAAGCACTACCCCGTAAAACCCGCATGCGAGTCCGGCGGCAAGCCGGCCCAACTGGCTGAAGACGCGATTGATCATGGCTGGTGGCTTGCGTTTCAGACGAGTTGTGACGACGGAAGGTTTCAAATGATTTTCGGCCGGCGACTTTCGGTAGGCCAACGAACCAAAGCCGCCTGATTCGTATCGATATCGTTACAGGCATTGCCTTTCGACCTATTCTTTCGGGCTACGCGTCAATAATCGCTCACCGAGCCGTCTGGCTGCTTCGGGACCGGCCAGCGAAAGCGGCGTTTGGGATCGGCGTTCACCTTCTCGATCATCGTTTCGTCAATGTCCACGCCCAATCCGGGTCCGGGCGGCAGGGAGGCATAGCCTTCTTTGTCCACGGTCCACTGTCGAATGGCCACCCCGGGCGGCATGAGATGTCCGTCCAGATAGCCTTCGTGGATCAGGAAATTGGGAATGGCGGCGGTGGCGTGCAGGCTGGCTGTCAGGCCCAGTTCGGAACAGGTGCAATGCGGGGCAATGGGGACGGTGTAGGCCTCGGCGAGAGTGGCAATCTTCTTCATCTGACTGATGCCGCCGGTGTGGGCGCAGTCGGGTTGGAGGATGTCGATGCAGCGTTCTTGCAAGTAGGGGATCATGCCCCAAATCGTGCGATCGCGCTCGCCGGTGGCCAGGGGGATGTGGATGGCCTGCTTGAGCCGCTTGAAAACTTCGATGTTGCCCGGGACGGCGGGTTCCTCGATCCAGAGGATGTCGTATGGCTGAATGGCGGCGGCGAGCTGAATCAGCATCGGCGGTGGCACGGCGCAGTGAGCGTCAAACATCACCGTTCCGTCAGGTCCGAGCCGCTGCCGGGTCTGGCGGATGCTGTTGACGAGGCGCTCGATGTCGAGGGGGTCGCCCGAGAACGGATGCGGTCCGCCGGTGCCCGTCTTGAACGCCTTGGGGGACGGATACATCCGAATCTTGTCCCGGCACGGGCCGCCCAAGAGCCGGTAAACGGGCACGCCCCAGAGGCGCCCGGTGATGTCCCACAGCGCCACATCAATTGCGGAGATGACGTGGGTCATGAAGGAGCCGCCCCGGATGTCGCGGTGGGAACGATAAAGTTTCTGCCAAAGATGCTCGATGCGCGTCGGATTCTCGCCGTCGAGCAATTCGAACAATGACCGGGCCAGGGCGCAGGCTACGTCGGGCTCAAGGCCGGTGACTTCGCCCCAGCCTGTGACCTTGTGATTGGTCTCGATCTTGATGTAGGCCTTGGTCCCGGCACGCGTCGCCTTGAGGGCGGAGATTTTGATCGAGCTGGTGCGGTCGGCAACATTCGCGGCGGGATTGTCCGCAGCCAAAACGCGCTCCTGCATGGCCAGCGCGCCGGCAGCGATGGCAGTTCCGGCGGACAGCGCCTGACGACGGTTCAGCCCGGCAGATAGTGGTGCTTTCATGGCTACCACCCGAGAGAAGCCGATATTGTGCGAATCGGAAAGAGGATTTTCGGGAAGCTAGCCGTCCGGGGGTTAATCCCGGTTTTGGTGGAATGCCGGCGATCCGGCAGAACGCGACAGCGAAGCGGGCTTTGCCCGCAACCCTCGCCCGGCTGATCCCACCGGACAGAGATCAACTCATCCGCATCGGCATCAGCACGTAGAGGAACGGGCCGTTGATTTTGATGACGCCGGGGCTGAGTTCATCGGTCAGCTCGAAGAAAACCTCGTCGTTATCCAAGGCCTTCAGCGGATCCATGATGTACGTGGGATTGAAAGCGACCGCGAATTCCTTGCCCTTGTAATTGACGGCAATGCTCTCGCGTCCCTCGCCAACTTCCGGGGTGTTGGCCATGATCGTCAGGTTGTTCTTGGTGAAGTTGAGTTTCACCGAGTTGGCCTTGTCGCTGGTCATGAACTCGGCACGATGCAGGGCCTGCAGCAGTTCTTCGCGCGCCAAAGTGATGCGTTCCTTGGATTCGGCAGGGATGACCTGCCGGTAATTCGGATAATTGCCCTCGACGAGCTTGGAAATGAGCAGCACGGCCGGGACACCTTCGCCGCCCAGGGTGAACGCCACCTGATTGTCGGTAAACTTGATCTCGACGTCGCCTTTGGGCTGAAGGAGCCGGGTCAATTCATTGATGGCCTTGGTGGGCACGATGAATTCGCCTTTGAGATCCTTGCCCAAACCCGCCTCTTCCTCGACCAACGCCAACCGGCGGCCATCGGTGGCGACCATGGTGACCTTGTCCTCGCGCAGGCTCATGAAGATGCCGTTGAGGACATACCGCGTGTCGTCGGCCGAAATGGCGTAGGAGGTCTTCCGCAGCATCGCTTTCACCTTCTCCTGCGGGAGGGTGACCTTTTTGGTCTCCTTGAACTGGGTCAGCGGAGGGAATTCTTCGGCAGCAATGCCGTGAATCTTGTAAAACGACGGTCCAGCCCGCAGCGAGCAGATGTTCTTGTCGTCAATTTCGATCTCGATTTCGGAAGTGGGCAGTTCGCGGATGATGCCGAAGAAGCGTTTGACCGGCAGCGTTGTCGCACCGGGCACTTCGACCTTGGCATCGACGGCGCAGGAGATGGTCACGTCCAAATCGGTCGTCGTCAGGTGAAGGCTCGACCCTTCAGCCTTCAGAAAGACGTTCGACAGGATGGGGAGGGTCGTGCGCGACCCCACAATATTTTGGACTGCCTGGAGCCCGTTGATCAACTGCTCTTTGGCGATGGTGACCTTCATACTCTCTTAATAGACTTCTGAAAGACTTGAACTCAACCGTATTATTAAGGGGTGTGGATAATGGAAACAACTTGCACTGTCAAGGTGACGACAAGGACTTGCGCCGATAGTTTCCCGCGAAGAACACGGCGGAACCGGTCGAGGCAAGCCGGGAACCCAGACTTATTGGCATTGCTGACAAGTCATTAACAGGCAATTCGGGTTCAATTCCCACCCCGAATGCGGGCGATGATTCCGGGGAGTTGCTCCTCGACAACAGCAACCTCGGCGGCGGTGGATTCGCGGCCCAAGGAGAAGCGGACGAGCGAATTGGCTTCGGCAGGACAAACTCCAAGGGCCAGCAAAACATGCGAAGGCTCGAGCGAGCCCGCCGAACAGGCTGATCCGCTCGAGGCGCAGATGCCGGCCATGTCCAGTCCGGCCATGAGAACGATGCTGTCGCAGCCCGAAACCGATAAAGCTATCGTGTTCGGCAGCTTATTGGCCTGAGAACCGCGAATTGTTACTCCCGGGATGCTCTCGGCGAAGATGCGCAGGCGGGTGGTAAGTTCCGTCATTCGCTCTGGGGGGAAGACGGGCGGACGGAGGAAGCTCTCCGCGGCGGCGGCCAGCCCGATGATCGCGGGGAGGTTTTCGGTGCCGGCGCGGCGCTCGTTTTCATGGGCGCCGCCGAACAGGATCGGTTCGAGGCTGAGCGGCGAGCGGATGAACAAGACGCCGGCGCCTTTGGGGCCGTGAAATTTGTGGGCGCACAGGGAGACGAGGTCGGCCTGAAACTGGGTGATGTCGGTGAAGGGAAGTTTGCCGAAGGCTTGCACGGCGTCGGTATGGAAAAGCACACCCTGCTGGCGGCACAGCGCGCCGATCTCGGCGACGGGTTGCACGGTGCCAATTTCATTGTTGGCGGCCATGACGGAAACGAGGGTGGTGTCCGGTCGGATGGCCCGGGCGACATCGGTAACGGAGACGATGCCCGAGGAATCGACCGGAACGTAAGTGACGGAGAAACCCTCGCGGCTTTCCAACTGGCGAAAGCAATGCAGCACCGCGTGATGTTCGATGGTCGTCGTGACGAGGTGGCGGCCTTTGGTGCTCAACCGTCGGGCCGAGCCGAAGATGGCGAGATTGTTGCTTTCAGTGCCGCCACTGGTGAAGACGACTTCGCTGGGTTTGGCGCGCAGCACGGCGGCGACCCGTTCCCGGGCGTCATCGAGCAGGGCGCGTGCGCGGCGGCCGATCTGGTGGACGCTGGAGGGGTTGCCCCAGATTTCGTCGAGGAACGGCAGCATCGCCGCGCGAACGGCGGGATCGAGCGGTGTGGTGGCGTTGTAATCGAAATAAACCGGGCGCACGGGGAAGGCTTAACGACCCGGAGGGAGGATGACAATGGAATGTCGGGGCAACTGGCGCCGGGTGACGCCTTGCGTTGACATTGCCGGGACGGAGAAAAATAGTGCGAGCATGGCGCGGGTTTTCGATCTGGTCATGACCCACAAGCTCGACGCGGATGATTTTTTCATCCATCGCGTGCAGCAGGAGTGCGCCCGGCGCGGCCTCAATTTCTTCCTGATCGAACCTTTGTGGGTGGAGCGGTTCCATGAATTGTTGCTCACGGACCAGCTCTGGGCACGGGTGCTTTTGAACATGCACAGCGAGCATCATGATGCCGATGATATTTATCACCGGCTGGTCCGACTCGCCGATGCCCGGGGCGTGCAGGTGATCGATCCGCCAGATGTCGCGCTGGAGGCTTTTGACAAGGCGGCGCTGCATCCGCGTTTGGTGGCGGCGGGGTTGCCGGTGCCGGAAACGATCATCGTGGGGCCGGAACGGGCGGGAACGCTGGAATTGACGGCGGCCGAGCGGCAGTTGCTGGGCACGCCCTTTGTCATCAAGCCGAGCCTGGGCTATGGCCGGCGCGGCTTGGTGCTCGAGGGCACGGGAGCGGCGGATCTGGAGAAATCCCGGGCTGAGTGGCCCGACCCGCGGCATCTGCTGCAGCGGCGGGTGGTGCCGAGAATGTTAGGGAGCGATCCGGGCTACTTCCGGGTTTACCATGTGTTTGGCGACCTCTGGCTTTGTTGGTGGAATTGTTACACCGATGAGTACCGGCTCGTGACCGCGGCCGAGCGGGAGGAATTCGGCTTGGAGGCTCTGGAACTTCTGGTCCGCCGGGTTGCGGAACTCACGGGGATGCGTTTCTTTTCAAGTGAAATCGCGGCCGCGGACACGGGCGAGTTTGTGCTGATTGATTACGTCAACGACCAATGCCACCTGCTCACGCAGTCGGCCAGCCCGCAGAATGGCGTGCCCGACGAGCTTGTCGCCGCGATTGCCGGCCGGCTGGTCGCCGGAGCCGTGGGTCTCATCCCAACCAAACCATGATCTGGCGCGCGCGACAGCATGAATTTTGTTTCCCGCGACCGGCGCTGGTCATGGGCATCGTGAACGTCACGCCGGACTCGTTTTCCGACGGCGGCCGGTATGTGACCACCGAGGCGGCGGTGCGGCACGCACGGCAGTTGATCTCGGAAGGGGCGGACTTGATCGACATTGGAGGGGAATCAACGCGTCCCGGGGCGGCATGGGTGGACGAGGCCGAGGAGTTGCGCCGGGTGCTGCCGGTGATTCGGGCGCTGGCGACGGAGGTGAAGGTGCCGCTCTCGATTGACACGCAAAAGCCCGCCGTCGCCGCGGCGGCGCTGGCGGAGGGAGCCAGCGTGGTGAACGACATCGGGGCCGCCCGCACGGAGGATGCGATGTGGCGGGTCGTAGCCGGGAACGGCGCGGGCTACGTGGCGATGCACATGCAGGGAACGCCGGAGACGATGCAACGCGAGCCGGTGTATGCGGACGTGGTGCGCGAGGTGGGCGAGTTTTTTGGCGACCGGCTGGAGCGGCTGCGCCGGGCGGGGGTGACGCCCGAGCAAGTGGTGTTGGACGTGGGCATCGGGTTTGGCAAGACGCTCGAGCACAATTTGGAGTTGCTGGCGGGACTGGCGGGTTTTAGAAACCTTGAGCGTCCCCTGCTGTTGGGCGTTTCCCGCAAGTCTTTCATCGGCAAGTTGCTCGGTGTGGAAGTGGAGCAACGCCTGCCGGCGGCCCTGGCGTGCGCGTGTCACGCGGTGGCGGCGGGGGTGCAGATCATCCGGGTGCATGATGTGGCCGCAACGGTGCAGGCGTTGCGAATGATGGAAGCCATCCGGAAGCGCGGCAAATAATGGACTGGTACAACCTCATCGGCCTCTGGCGTCCGGCCCTGGAGATCGCCGCCCTCACGGTGGTGATCTACCACGGTTACAACTTCGTGCGCACCACGCGCGCGGCGCCGGCGGTGGCGGGGATGTTTTTTCTGCTCGCGCTGACGCTGCTGACGGCTGCGCTCAGGCTCGAGGTGCTCAACTGGCTGCTGCGCGCCTTTTTCGCCGTTTCCACGATCGCCGTGCTCGTCATCTTCCAACCGGAACTCCGGCGCATGCTCACGGAGCTGGGCAATCTTTCCTTGCGCAACATCACCCGCGAGCGGCGCGAAAACATCGAGGTGATCATCCAGACCGTCGAGCGGCTGGCCGAGGTCCACATCGGCGCGTTGATCGCGATCGAGCAGACCATCCCGGTGCACGAAGACGTCGAGTCGGGCATCGTGGTGGATTGCGAGGCGACGCCGGAGATGCTCGAGACGATTTTTTTCCCGAACAACGCCATCCATGACGGGGGTGTGATCATCAAGGGCAACCGGATCACGCACGCGGCGTGCATTTTTCCGCTCACGCAGCGGAAGGACTTGAGCAAGTCCATGGGGACACGGCATCGGGCGGCCATTGGCTTGAGCGAGGAGACCGATGCGTTGATCGTGACCGTCTCGGAGGAGACCGGGGCCATTTCGTATGCTTACAAGGGTCAGTTGGTGCGGGGTGTGACGCTGGAGGCACTGCGCGCCTTCCTGACCTCGGTGCTGGTCCCGGCGACCAAAGCCCGGACCTGGAGCGAGACCCTGAGGGTCCGCCTCGAGGCGTGGTTGCGGCCGGTAACGCCGCCGGCCGGCGCGGTCCGCACGGAAACCAAGTAGTAACCACCGCCATGCGCGACCTGCTCCTCCGCAATTTTCAGGTGAAGCTCCTGTCGCTGGTGGCGGCGACCTTCATCTGGTTCACCGTGCGGCTGGCCAACCCGCCCGAGGTGGCCCTGGTCGAACGCGACTTTCCCGGCCTGCCCATAACCGTGATGCTGGGCTCGGATGAGGCGTTCCGCTACAAGATCGAGCCGTGGACCGCGCAAGTGCGGCTGCGGGGCGATCCGGCCACGTTCCAGAACTTGCGGGAAAAGCAGATTGAAGTGTTTGTCAATTTGACCGATACCGAGAAGCAGACCAAGGGGTTGCGAAAACGCGTCCAGGTCTATCTGCCCGAGGGACTGCGGTTGATGTCGGTGGATCCGGAGGAAGTGACCGTGGTCACGATCGAACGGGTGCCGCCGGCCCCGACGGACAAGCAGTAAGAACAGCAAATGAGCACGAAAAACAGCAACAAGCGCATCTTCGGCACCGACGGTGTCCGGGGCACCGCCAACATCGAGCCCGTGACCGCCGAGACCGCCCTCAAGCTGGGCCGCGCGGCCGCGCACGTTTTCAAGAACCTCGAAAGCAAGTCCCGCGGGCAGGGCCGGCACAAGATCGTCATCGGCAAGGACACCCGCCTGTCCGGCTACATGCTCGAGAACGCCCTGTCGTCGGGCGTGCTGTCGATGGGCGTGGACGTCCTGTTCATCGGACCGTTGCCCACGCCTGGCGTCGCCTATGCCACCCGCAGCCTGCGGGCTGATGCCGGCATAGTCATCACCGCGTCGCACAATCCCTACGACGACAATGGCATCAAGTTCTTCCGGGCGGACGGCTACAAACTCGATGACGTGATCGAAAAATCGATCGAAGACCTTGTCTTCAGCGGTGACATCGAGAGCATCCGTCCCACGGCCAAGGAAATTGGCAAGGCCGTCCGCATTGATGACGCTTTGGGCCGCTACATTGAATTTGCCAAGGCGTCCTTTCCGCGTGGTCTGACCCTCGAGGACGTCCGCATCGTCGTCGATTGCGCCAACGGGGCGGCCTACAAATCGACGCCTTGCGTTCTGCGCGAACTGGGCGGCGAGGTGTTTGTGTACGGCAACCAACCCGACGGCACCAACATCAACAAGGAATGCGGCTCGATGCATCCGGAACAGCTTGCGCGCAAAGTCCGCGAGCACGGCGCGCACATTGGAATCGCGCACGATGGCGACGCTGACCGGCTGATCCTGTGCGACGAGAAGGGCGAGCTGATTGACGGCGACGACATCATGGCCATCGCCGGGCTGGACATGCTGGCGCAGGGGACGCTGGCCAAGAAGACGCTGGTCACCACGGTGATGAGCAACGCGGGTCTGGACGCCGCGATCAAGGCGGCGGGCGGCCACACGCTGCGCACGCCGGTGGGCGACAAGTACGTGATCGATGAGATGCTGAAGAACGGTTTCAACTTCGGCGGCGAACAGAGCGGCCACATGATCTTTGGCGACTACAGCACCACCGGCGACGGGCTGGTCTCGGCGCTGCAAATCCTGCGGATCATGAAGGCCCGGGACATGTCGCTCTCCAAGCTGGCCCGATGCTGGACGCGGTTTCCGCAGCGGGTCACCAATGTCCGGGTGCGCGAGAAGCGCCCGTTTGAGAAGCTGCCGGATGTGCTCGAACTCGTGGCACAGGCCGAACTTGAAGTGACCCCCCATGGCGGGCGGGTGCTGCTGCGTTATTCGGGAACGGAGCCCAAGGCGCGGCTGTTGATTGAGGGCCGGGATGACCGCGTGCTCGAAGCGTGGTCGCGGAAGATTTGCGATGCCATCAAACGGCACGTCGGCGAGTGACGGCCGGTCGCAAACGGGACCGGGAAAGCCGGCCACGAAGGTGAGGGAACGGCTGCCGGAAAGAGGTGCTGAGCGCCGGCGAAATTAGGAAAAAAGCAAATTGAGCTTGGCGGGTGCGGACGGCAGGCGTAAGAACGCCGGCAGTTCTTTGTCAGTCCGAGGATCGGGTGATCCTCCAGAACACAGTCAGATGTCAGGGAACCCCGTGTGAATCGGGGACGGTTGCGCCACTGTAACGGGCTACAAACTCCCAATGCCACTGGATCGCGCGAGCGATGCGGGAAGGCGGGAGCGAGGTTTAAACCCGGAGTCAGGATACCGGTCCGGCTGTGCTCGTCCGGTCCGTCGCGTTCGCGGCGGGCCAACTTCTCCGACAAGAGAAGGATGAGGCCAACCCGCCGGACCATTTCCGGCGGGATTCGTCGAATGCCTTCATTCCCCGGCTTGCGGAGTCTGAAGGCATTTTGCTTTTCGGGCTCCCTTTGGTCTCTCAACTAAAACCCCTCCCGTTCGCGGGAGGAAATGAAAGACCAACATGAAGCGGAGCAATAATACAGGGATCGGTGAACGTGGGATGGTGCGGCGAGGTTTGACCACGGTGCTTGCGGGTGCCACGGTGGCGGCGACGGTCAGCACGTCCGGAGCACAGGAGTCGGTCGCCCGTGGGATTGCGCGGCTGCCGGAGCTGGTGGTCACGGCCAGTCGCGTGCCAGATCAAACGATGCCGGCGGACCTGTTTCCGGGCCATGTCACGGTGGTCACGCGTCAGGAGATGGCCGCCTCGCCAGCGTTCACCCTGCCGGAATTGCTGCGGCAGCAGGGCGGCTTCACGCTGCTCGATTCCGCGGGTTTTGGGGCACATCTCGCGCCGTTCAGCTTGCGCGGATATGGCGAGAAATCCGGGACACTGGTGCTGGTGGATGGCATGCGGGTGAATGACGGCGGGACGGGTTTCTTTCTGTGGAACTCGGTGCCGTTGGAGAATATCGAGCGGGTCGAGATCATCCGCGGCGGGGCGTCAACGATCTACGGGGAGGGCGGCGCGGGAGGGGTGATCAACATCATCACGCGCAGCGGGGCGAACAAACCGTTGAGCGGCGCGGTCAGCGGCGCGGGCGGCAATCTGGGTTTCTACAGCGGCCATGTGGAACTGAGCGGCCGCACCAACAGCATCAGCTACCACTTGTCCGCCGATCGCAAGGAATGGTCGGGGTGGCGCGACGCCAGCAACTTCCGCAATTGGAACGCCCAAGCCAAGGTGTCGGCGGAGACCGCGGCCGGCCGGTTCACGCTGGGTTACACCTTCTACACCGAACACAGCGAGGACGCTGGCCAGCTGACCAGTGCGCAGTATCAGGCAAATCCGCGGCAGGCTGGCGCCTTCCGTTTCATGTACAAGGACCACGTGCATCGAGGAGCCCTGGATTATGCGAAGGAACTGGGCGGCGGCTGGACGGTCAGCGCCCAGATGAACGGACAGACCTATGATTCACGGTTTCCGCTCTTTGCCGGGACGGGTCGGGAATCGCAGGTGGGCGGGGTCTGGCAGGTGCGCCAGCAGGCGGAATGGTTTGGGCATGAGAATGCCTTCACACTGGGCGGCGAGGGTCGGCGGCAGGACTTCAAACAACAATTCGGCGCGGGTCCGGCGACCATTGCGGATACCACCGTGTGGAGTGGATTCGTTCAGGACGCGTTCAAGATTACGCCGCGCACAACTCTGACGGGCGGGCTGCGTTTCGACCGGCGGGATGCCTTTTTGAATGTGCCGTTTGCCTTTCCTGCGTTCACGGGAACCAAGGAGAATAACGTGTGGAGCCCGAGCGTGACGCTAAATCAGGATTTGTGGGAAAAGACTTCGGCGTGGTTCTCGTATTCCCAGACCCACCGGCTGCCGTCGGCCAATGACATCGTCAGCGCCGATCCCCGGTTTGCCAGCAACCCTGGGCTGGTTCCGCTGCGAGCCCGGACGTATGAAGTGGGTCTGCGGTCGCAGCGGTCGCAGCTTTTGCATGCCACGATCGCGGCCTTTTACAGCCAGGTGGGCAATGACATTTTCAGTGACAACTTCGGTTCCCCCGCCAATGGAGATGCGGTGCGGAGGGGCATCGAGCTGACGCTTCGCTCGCGGCCGGCGAATTGGTTGGAATTGTTCGCAACGACCACTTACACGGACGCTCATTTCGATGGCGGACCGAATTCCGGACGGCGCCAGGTGCTGGTCCCCGAGTGGCAGGTGACGGCGGGCATAAATCTGCATCCGGCCAAAGGCTGGACGTGGAGCATCGAAAACCAGCTCGTCAGCGGTCAGGTGCGTCTGCTCGACCTGGGCAATGCGCTGCCACGCAATTCGTATAACGTGCTGAACACGCGCCTGAGCTACACATGGAAGGAAGTGACGGCGTTCGCGGCCGTCAACAACCTGCTCGACCGGTTGTATGAACAATCGCCCAGCTCCAATCCATTTTTCGGACCGATTGTGGCGATGCACAGCCCGTCCCCGGGCCTGAATTTCCGGGCGGGACTGACCCTCAAATTTTAGTGGACTTGACCGGAAACCATGCCCTGGCAGAGCGCGGGTGGCTGGGTGGTTGTCCGGCGGCCAACGATTGCGGGTGAACTCGGAAGTGGCGCGTGAAGAATCCTTCGACCCGACAACTAACCTGCGGCCGGTGCGGGGCGGAATTCCGCTGTGGGCCGGCGGCGGGTTGCGAGCGCTGTTGGTGCGCAGAGCTGCCGCATGTGGGTGTGGTGGCCGGGCTGGATCAAGATTGTCTTTGCCCAAAGTGCCTCGCGGCGGCGATTGCCGGGCGGG
>CAZUUP010000033.1:2042-18150 GCA_964623105.1 uncultured Akkermansia sp. | reverse complement strand
CCACCGGCGGCCCCCGGATCCACCCGGTCAAGGGCCGCTCCGTGCTCGAGATCGTCGACAACGACGGCAGCAACGGTTCCGCCTCGGGGGTCATCCGCTTCGAGCGCCGCTACGCTCAGGTGCGCGAGAACCACGGCTGGAAGGCGTGAGACGGAACTGCGCACCAGAAACTTTCGTCACGACAACCCGACCGTTTCTGTCCCGCGGGAAAATTACCGATGAAAACCCTCACCGCATCGAAGGCCCGGCAGACGCTCGGTGCCTGTCTCACGCAGGCCGTCGCGGGCAAGGACATCGGCATCCTCTGGAACGGCCAGATCGTCGCGCTGCGCGTCGTCGGCGTTCACAGCGACGACTGGACACTCTCCGAATACGCCCTTACGGAAAAGGAACTCGCCAGCGCGACACGAAACATTGAGCGACGCGCGCGTCATGAGCACAAAACCCGCAAAGCCCGAGTCTGGGACGGCACCGCCACCGGCCTTGGCGGTTGAACTCGAATCGTCCTGGAAGCGTTGGGCCAAAGATCTCGATGATGAACGACTGGATGACCTCGCCCGCCGACTCACCCAACTTCGGGATGGCTTTGGGCAACCCCACGCGCATTCCGGGCTTGGGATCCGTCGGCTGCGCGGGGCGACCTTCGAGTTCCGCCTCGCTCGAGAATTACGAGTCGTGTTCGTGCTGCTCCGCAACGAGCGCGTCATCCAGCTCCAGATGATTGGCAACCACGACCAAGTCCGCGCATGGCTCAAAGCGAACCGCTGACACTTGCTGATACTCACCTCTGAATTTTCACGCCGCGCAAACCAACTCTTCACCCTCAAAACAACAAACCAAGGCCCTATGTCCAAGAAACAACTCCGCATCGGTCTCATCGGCTACGGCTTCATGGGCCGCGCCCATAGCAACGCCTTCCACCAGGTCAACCACTTCTTCCCTTCCAGTTACGAACTCGTCCCGCAGGCTGTCTGCGGTCGCGACGCCGCGAAGGTGCAGGAGTTTGCCGACAAGTGGGGCTACAAATCCATCGAGACCGACTGGCGCAAGCTCCTTGAGCGCGACGACATCGACGTCATCGACATCGCCACGCCCAACAACATGCACGCCGAGCAGGCCATCGCCGCAGCGAAGGCCGGCAAGATGATCCTCTGCGAGAAGCCCCTCGGCCTGAACTCCAAGGAAGCCGAGAAGATGCTCGCGGCCATCAACAAGGCCAAGGTCCCCAACATGGTCTGGTATAACTACCGCCGCTGCCCCGCCGTCGTGCTGGCGAAGCAGCTCATCGATGCCGGCAAGCTGGGCCGCGTGTATCACTACCGCGCGAACTTCCTCCAAGACTGGACCATCAACGCCGACCTCCCGCAGGGCGGCACCGGCCTCTGGCGCCTCGACGCCAAGGTCGCCGGCTCCGGCGTCACGGGCGACCTGCTCGCGCACTGCATCGACACCGCCATGTGGCTCAACGGCGGCATCAAGGACGTCAGCGCGATGACCGAGACCTTCGTGAAGGAGCGCAAGCACAACCTCACCGGCAAGGTCGAGAAAGTCGGCATCGACGACGCCTGCCTCTTCCACTGCCACTTCAACAACGGCTCGCTTGGTCTCTTCGAGTCCACCCGTTACGCGCGCGGCCACAAGGCGCTCTACACCTTCGAGATCAACGGTGCCAACATGAGCCTCAAGTGGGACCTCCACGACCTGCACCGCCTCCAGATCTTCGACTATACCGACGAAGGCCCCGAACGCGGCTGGAAGAGCGTCCACGTCTCCGACGGCGACCATCCCTACTGCGGCAAGTGGTGGGTGCCCGGCCTCCAACTCGGCTACGAACACAGCTTCGTCCACGCGATGGTCGAGTTCGTGCAGGGCCTCGAGAGCGGCAAGGGCTGCAAGCCCGATTTCAAGGACGGCCTCGCCACCGACTACGTCGTGGACGCCGTGCTTGCCTCCGCCAAGTCCCGGAAGTGGCAGAGCGTCAAACAGGTCAAGTAAAGCCTCCCCAATATCCTTCGGCAGCGAAAGCGCCCGTGACCACACGGGCGCTTTTTCATTCCGCCATCACCCCGGGGTATCCGCCGCCGCCGCCCCGAGCGGAATCACCGCCAAGGTATGGTAACTCGCTCCCGCCGGCCGCGACACACTTTGCACCAACTCGATCCCCGACACCGGCCAGTCAGCCGCTACACGGAACCCCTCTGCCAGCGCGGTCATGCTGGCAAGTTCTGTCACGCGCATCCGCCGCGTCTGAATCCGACCCACCGTGAGATGCGGCGAGAACGGATTCCGTTCCCGGTGCCCCGCAAACCGGACCACCGCCACCGCCACCCTCTCCTGCAACCGCCCCAGTGCCTCCAACTCGCCCTCCACGCCAATCCACAGTACCCGCGGTACCCGGCCGCGTGGGAAACTTCCCCACCCGCCGGCACGCAATTGCATCGCCGAACTCTCCCGACCCACGCACCGCAACGCTTCCGTCAACGCGGGAATCACAGTCACCCGCACCTGACCGAGGAACACCAGGGTGAGATGCAACTGTGTCGGGGGGACCCAACGAACGCCTCCCCCAGCCACCCGCTGCGCCAGCCCAGCCTGCAACGCCGCCACTTCCTCACGCATCTTTTCCGGAACGGGAACGGCGACAAATGCGCGAATCCACCCGGAATTGTCCGGCCACTGAGGGATCTCAGCCACGCCCGGAAACTGCCCCAATCATCCGCCGCCCGCAACCGCCCCGTGCGCGGACTTGGCATCCCCGCCGCACCCGCTACCTTCCCGCCATGCTCCGGCATTTGATCGCCCTGGAAACGGACATCGCCGACGGCGTCACCCTGAAGTTCGAGTACATTCAGGAAGGTGTGCCGCGCGAAGGATTCCTCGCCCGCGTACGCGACCAGATTGTGGCGTACGAAAATGTCTGCCGCCATCTGCCGATCACCCTGGACTTCGGCGACAACCACATCTTCACCCGCGACCGCAAATACTTCGCCTGTCAGAGCCACGGCGCGGTTTACGATCCCCTGACCGGCCTGTGCCTCCACGGACCCTGCGCCGGCGCCAGCTTAAAACCCCTCCACGTGGTCAACGATCGCGGCCAGTTGTGGCTCGAACTCACCGACGCCCCGGCCTGACCAACCGCCCCGGTACTCGCGCCTCCGTCCCAGCCCGTTCACACCCGCGACTGCACAAGCACCGAGAAGCTCCGGCCCAGATGTTCCGGATGCGTCAGCGTCTGAAACTGCCGGAGTACGGCGGCATCTGACGGCGCCGTCCCCGCGCTCCACCTCCGGCCCGCAATGGCCGTCAGAAATCGCGCCTGCGTCGTGAACGCATCCGTCCGCAATCCCTCCGCCTCGCCGGCAGCCTGCACCGCGGAAAAATTCACATGGGCCGTCAAATCCTGTCCGCCCGGATCGGCCAGCAAATCATCCCCCGCCCGGTGCCGCGCGTAACTCCGCAGCGTTCCCTGCGCCCGTCCAGGCGTGAAGAACTCGGCCGCGCTCAATCCGTAATCAACGGTCAGCAGCTTCCCGTGCCGCAAGGACCGCGCCGCCGACCGCCACCAACTCACCGCCGCCGGACACACTTCCGTCGTGAAACCGTCCGGCAGCACCGCCGTCAGTTCCGGCGGCGGCGCAAACGGATGAAACAGTCCGCCCGGATCATCCGCCAACGACAGCCGCGTCCAGGTAAACCGCTCTCGCGCGGCGGCAACACCCCATTCGAACCACCGCCCGGCCCCGGCGTCCCAGCCCAGCCGGCGCACCGGCAACGCGTCCAGCAGTTCGTTGGCAAAGATGATGCCTGCCAAACCCTCGTCCGGCAGCTCGTCCCAACCGCCAATCCAGCGCACCCGATCCCGAAATTCCCCCAGCGTTTCCGCCTGCCACGCCCGCCGTCCCGCAGAGGGTTCCACGATGCAATACTCCAGCCGCGCAAATTCATCCGGACGTTCCCGCCGCCACCAGCCCAGAATATCACGCGCCAGCTGCCCGTTGTGCGCTCCCGCCTCGCACAACCGGCCGACCCCGCCGCCCCGGACCGCCGCCAGTTCCTCAAGCCATTCCGCAAATCGCGCCGCCAGCAACTCGCCAAAAAGCGGGCCAACACTGACGCTCGTAAAGAAATCGCCCCGCCTGCCGATAGTCTGGGTGGTCCTCTCGTAATATCCGTGCCCGGGCTGGTAAAGCGCCAGCTCCATGAACCGCGCAAACGGAATCGCCCCGTCACGGGCCATCTCTGCGCGCAAGGTAGCGGCGGGTTCGCCGCTGGCCGGGTCACTGTTCATCACGATTCCGGGAGGCTGCTGAAAGGTTTTGCCGTGGCCAAAATTGACGCATTTTTCAACCTGATGCTCGAGCAGAAGGCTTCCGACCTTCATCTCTCCTCCAGCAACCCGCCCATTCTCCGCATCAACGGCGAACTGCACCGGGTGGACTACCCGCCGCTGGACAGCGAGAGCCTCAAGCAGATGCTCTACGAAATCACCCCCGAAATTAAGATCAAGACCTACGAAGAAACCGGGGACGTCGATTTTGGCTACGAAATCCCGATGGTCTCCCGCTTCCGCGCCAACTTCTTCAACCACAAATACGGCGTAGCCGCCGTCTTCCGCCAGATTCCCTCGCACGTGATGTCCTTCGAGGACTTCGAGAAAATCGAGGCGCCGCTCCCCCCGGTGCTCAAGAAGTTCGCCATGCTTCACAAGGGCCTCGTCCTGGTCACCGGCCCCACCGGCTCCGGCAAATCCACCACCCTCGCCGCCATGGTGGATTACTGTAACAAAAACCGCCGCGACCACATCCTCACCATCGAGGACCCCATCGAATTCGTGCATGAAAGCAAAAACTGCCTCGTCAACCATCGCGAGGTGGGCATGCACTCACAATCCTTCGCCGCCGCCCTCAAGGGTGCCCTCCGCGAAGACCCCGACGTCATCCTCGTCGGCGAAATGCGCGACCTCGAAACCATCGAACTGGCCCTGACCGCCGCCAACACCGGCCACCTCGTCTTTGGCACCCTGCACACCCCCAGTGCCGCCAAGACCGTGGACCGCATCATCGACGTCTTCCCCGCCGAGCAGCAAAACAAGATCCGCGCCACCCTCGCCGAGGCCCTCCGTGGCGTCGTCTCCCAGAACCTTTTCAAGCGCATCGACCGCCGCGGGCGCGTCGCCGCCCTCGAAATCCTTGTCTTCACCAGCGCCATTTCCAACCTCGTCCGCGAGGGCAAGACCCACCAGATACCCGGCATGATCCAGGTCGGCAAACGGCTCGGCAACCAACCCCTCGACGACGCGATCATGGACCATCTCCGCATGAAACGCATCGCCCCGGAAGAGGCCTACGACAAATGCATCGACAAGAAAAAATTCCGCCCGTTCCTCACCACGCCACCGGACGATGAGGACGGGCTGTAATCAACCCCGGCGCAGCCACCACCGCGCCTCCCATTCCCGTCATTTTGCTCCGCCCCGACTTGAGTCCGCGATGAAATCTGCCGTTTAACCCAGCAGCCATGCGCCGCAACGAACTCGATTACATCCTGACCACGATGCTCGACTCGTCCCCGGACGTCTCGGACCTCAACATCACCGTCAGCAAGCCCCTGCAGGCCGAGGCCTCGGGCGAACTTGTTCCCGTCGCGACCACCCCGCCGCTTCCGGCCCTCTCCCCCTTTCAAGCCGAACGCATCGCCCTGATGATCATTGGTGAAAACCGCCGGCTCATGGAAGACCTCCAGCGGACCGGCTCCTGCGACTGCTCCTACGAGCTGCACGGCCGGGCGCGTTTCCGCGTCAACATCTTCTCCCAGCGCGGCAACTACTCGATCGTGTTGCGCAAGCTCAACACCCGCATCCCCACCCTCGCCGACCTGAATCTCCCGCCCGTCTTCCGCAACATCGCCCGCGAGAAAACCGGCCTCATCCTCGTCACCGGCGCCACCGGCTCCGGCAAGTCCACCACGCTGGCCGCGCTGCTCAACGAGATCAACGAAACCAAGAGCGTCCACATCATCACGCTCGAGGATCCGGTCGAGTTCGTGCATCCCCACAAAAAGGGCACCTTCAACCAGCGCGAGATGGGCCAGGACTTCGACCGCTTCTCCAGCGGCCTGCGCGCCGCCCTGCGCCAGGCGCCCAAGGTCATCCTCGTCGGCGAAATGCGCGACCGCGAAACCGTCGAAATCGGCCTCAGTGCCGCCGAGACCGGCCATCTCGTCCTCAGCACCCTCCACACCATCGACGCCGGCCAGACCATCAACCGCATCCTCGGCCTCTTCGACCCCGCCGAGGAGGAGCAGGTCCGCCATCGCCTGGCCGACACTCTGCGCTGGGTCGTCAGCCAGCGCCTTTCCCCGAAAATCGGCGGCGGCCGCCACGCGCTCCTCGAAATCATGGGCTCCAACATGCGCGTCAAGGAAACCATCATCGGCGGCGAAGGCGAGGGGAAGACCTACAACGAGATCATCTCCGCCGCGAGCATCGCCGGCTGGCGCACCTTCGACAGCGCGTGCCTCGACGCCTTCGAGCAAAACCTCATCAGCGAGGAAAACGCCCTCCTCTATTGCAGCAAGCGCGGCATCGTCTCCCGCGGCATCGACAACATCAAAAAACTGCGCGGCGAAAGCACCACGTCGCTTCCCAACCTCTCGATGAAGCGCCCCGACGAGCCGCCCCGGCCCGCCGCACCCGCCGCCCGGCCCGCCGCCGTCGGCCCCAAGTTCACCGCCGCACCGCCCGCCCTTCCGTCTCTCAAGCTGAAATGACACCATCCCATGGCGTTTGATTCCGAATTCCTCCGCGACACCGACAGGCCGGCCCTCCTGGCGATAGACCCGCCCGCCCTGCTGGAAAAGACGCGTGCCATCGTCGGCGAACTCGGTTACAAGGTTCACGTGGCGCGTGACCACGAAGAACTCAACAACCGCTTTGGCGCGGTGCATTACCAACTGCTGATTTTGACCGACTCCTTCGATTCCGACCCGGGCACCGAGACCTCCAGCCTCGAACGCCTCCGGCAGATGCCCATGGCCTTGCGCCGCCACACCACGATGGTGCTGCTCGGCGACAATCTCCAGACGCTCTCCCCCATGCAGGCGTTCCAGCACAGCGTTCACGCCGTCGTGAACCGCCAGGAACTGGCCCTCCTCGGGACCGAAGCCCTCGGCTCCATCGTCCAACGAACGGTGGCGGACAACGAACAGTTCCTGCGCGTTTACCGCGACATCCAGCAGCGCATCGCCCAGGGCAAAACCTGACGCTGGCAGTTGCCCGAAAACTCCACACGGCTGGACCTCGCCCTGGTCGAACGCGGTTATTGTGAAAGCCGCGAGAAGGCCCGCCGTGCCATCATGGCCGGACAGGTCCGCATCAACTCCCGCCCCGCCCGCAAAGCCAGCGAATCCGTCCGCTTCGGCGACCTCCTCGAACTCGCCGTCCCCGACCCCTTCGTCAGCCGCGGCGGCCATAAACTCGCCCACGCCCTCGCCCATTTTCACATACCCGTGACCGGCTCCCGTGCCCTGGACCTCGGCGCCTCCACCGGCGGCTTCACCGACTGCCTGCTCCAGCACGGCGCGGCCAGCGTTCACGCGGTGGACGTCGGCCAGGCACAGCTCGCCTGGAAGCTGCGCCAGGACCCCCGCGTCGTGGTGATGGAAAAGACCAACGCCCGGACCCTCACCCCGCAATCGTTTCCCGCGCCCTTCCAGCCGTTCGACCTGATCGTCGCCGATTGCTCTTTCATCTCGCTGCGCAAAATCCTTCCCGCCGCCGTTGCATTGCTCGCCGCGCCCGGTAAGATCATCGCGCTCGTCAAACCGCAGTTCGAGGCGGGCAAAGAAGAGGCCGACCGGGGCCACGGAGTGATCACCGACCCCGCCATCCACGCCCGCGTGCTGGCGGAACTCGAACACTTCGTCCGCGGCCTGCCCGGACTCGGCTGGCGCGGTGTCACCGAATCACCGCTCCTCGGACCGGCGGGCAACAAAGAATTTCTGGTACTGCTTGAAAAGACTGGCTGAGAAGTTCCGCCGCATCGGCATCGTCGCCAACCCCGACAAGGTCGCGGGTCGCGCCGCCGTGCGCACCGCCGCCCGTTTGATCGCCGCCAGCGGGCGGTCAACCACGACGGACGCCCCCACCGCCCGGCTGGCCGGACTCTCCGTCCCCGTCGCCCCGGACACCGCCGCCCTGGCCCGCTGCACCGACCTCCTGATGGTCTTTGGCGGCGACGGCACCATGCTCCGGATCGCCCGCGAAGTCGGCGCAGCTCGCACCCCGGTGCTGGGCATAAACATCGGCGGCCTCGGATTTCTCACCGCAGTTTCCACCAGCGATCTCGCCCCCGCCCTCCGCCACGTCTGGGCGGGCGAGTTTTCGGTCGAAACCCGCCCGCTCATCGCCGCCACCGGCACCGTCGCCGGCCGCCCGCTGCGCCAGATCGCCTGCAATGACTTCGTAATCTCACGCGGCTCCATCCCGCGCCTGATCGAACTGGAAGTCTCCGTGGATGGCGAAATGCTGACCCGCTTCCGTTGCGACGGGCTGATTTTCAGCACCCCCACCGGTTCAACCGCCTATTCCCTGTCCGCCGGCGGTGCCATCGTCAGCCCGTCCGCCGACGTCCTCACCATCACGCCAATCTGCCCCCACACCCTGTCCAACCGCTCGGTCATCGTGCGCATGGATTCGACCATCGAGGTCCGCGTCGTCAGCGAAAAACTCGATGCCATGCTCAGTGCCGACGGCGACGGCCACACGCCGCTGGCCCCGGGCGATGTCGTGCGCATCCGCCGCAGCCGGCAAAACGTCCGCCTCATGCACCTGGCCGGCAGCTCCTTCTTCGACACCCTGCGCCGCAAACTCAACTGGAGCGGCTCCAACCTTGCCCGCCGGGGAGGCGGGACATGACTTCCTCCCCCACCGCCCCGTAATCATTTCGCCATGGTTCGCCTCAAAGACATCGCCGCCGTCGCCGGGGTTTCCGTCATGACCGTCTCCAAGGTCATGCACGACGCCCCGGACATCTCCGCCGCCACCAAGTCCCGCGTACGCGCCCTTGCCGAACAGATGGGCTACATCCCGGACACCGCCGCGCAGGGCCTGCGCTCGCGCACGTCCCGCATGTTCGGCCTGATCATTCCGGCGATGACCAACCCCATCTTTGCCCGCGTGGTCATGGCCATCGAACAACAGGCCCACGAACTCGGCTACGAAATCCTCCTCGGCCACTCGCTCAACAACCCCGACCGCGAGGAGAAATGCATCCGCCGCCTCCTCTGCCGGCGCATCGACGGCCTGTTCATCGTCCCCGTTTACCGGCAGGCCGCCACCGCTCCGATCTACGACGAACTCCTCCAGCGGGCCGTCCCCACCGTCATTCTCGGTCAGCGGGCGCCGTTCTGCGGCAAGTTCGTCAGCGTCGAGACCGACGACGTCGCCGCCAGCATGGCGCTCACCCGGCATCTGGTGGAACTCGGCCACCGGCGCATCGCCTTCTTCTGCGGTCCACAGTTCAATCCGTGGGCGGCCGAACGCTTCGAAGGCTATCGGCGCGCACTGCGCGAGGCGCGCCTGGAACTGGACGACCGGCTGGTGTTCAACGCCGGCTCAACCATCGAGGAAGGCACCACCGCCACCCTCGAAATGCTCAACGAATCCGTCCGCCCCACCGCCATCATCGCCGTCAACGACCTCGTGGCCATCGGCGCCGGCAGCGTGCTCCTCAATCAAGGCGTGAAAATCCCCGAAGACATCTCCCTCGTGGGCTTCGGCAATGTTCTCACCAGCGAGTACTTCCGCGTCCCCCTGACCACCGTCCGCCAGCCCAAACTGCGCCTCGGCACCGCCGCCGTGGAATCGATGACCCGCCTCATGCGCGGCGAACGACCGGTCCCGAAGCGGCTGCCCGCCGAGATTGTCGTCCGTGCCAGCACCGCCCCACCTCCGCCACCCACCGTGCTAAGCGGAAGAAAATAGTCCCGCCGGAACGAAGCCGCAGGCCACCAACGCAAGCATTCGGAACGCCCGCCAAATCGTGAATCGTATATGCCTCCCTTGCCCTCCCACCGAGCACTTGCTTAAAGCCCTGAAGCCCTGAATCCGGGATTCCCGCCGCTTCCACTTCCGCACCCCGGCTAGTACCGCTTCATCCGCACAGTCTTGTTCGTCCGGTCGATCATCAGCACCGCACCCGGCGGCAACGGCGGCAACGGCCGGCCAAAAGCTTTGGCTAATTCCTCAATGGATTCCGGGAATCGCCCCTTGTTGTCCCCGACATACAACTGAAGCATCTTCTCCCAGTCCGCCTTCCGGCTGCTTTGCTCCCAGTTCTCGTACTCCTTTGCCTCGCTCGCCGCAGCGTTCATTTGCGGGGCGACGGGCTTGTTGGTGCCCACCGGTACCGGCCGCGGGGCTGCGACCGGAGCGGGCGGTGGGGCATTTCCCAGCAGGCTGTCCACCGAGGCCGAGGACTCGGCTTTCGGCTTCGGCGGCGGGGGGACAGGCTTGGTTTCTTGGGAATCTCCGCAACCGGCAAGCAAGACACCGGCCAGCAGCATGAGTGGAAATCTGTGGAAGCACATACAGTTGCAGCAGGTCGAGCAATCGGCCCGGGCACCCGCCTCATTTCGGCGCCGACGCCTTCGAGGAGAGCCATGTGGAATCAATCACGGAGGTAACCGCACCCGGACCGGCCGTGTAGCTCACAGGCTTCAGCAACTCCGGATCACTCCAGCGGTGGATTTCGGAATGCCCGTCCGCAAACGATAGTGCGCTGTTGCCGTTGTGATAATTCGCCGGCTTGTCCACCATGTCAGGTGAGGCGTTTCCGCCCGGTTGTCCATAAATCCGTACGGCAAATCCCCCATCGTTGATGCTCGTCGGATACTCATCGACGAACACGAACAAATCCTGCGGCGTTGGCAGGGTCAGATCCGCCTCGACTCTATACGTGCGGAACACCGAGGAAGGCAGCCAGCCACCGTTCACATTCGCCCCCACCGCCTGATTCATCGCCACACTCCGTATCCGCGCCAATCCAGTCGCCTGATCCTTGCTCTTGTCACTCGGACACTTGAAGACCTTCGCATTCATTCCCACATAAGGTCCCAGACTGACATTGTTCGGGTTGGCACCAATGGCCGCCGACTGCATCCAAGCCTGATCAATCAACGTTCTTTCGTCCGTGTTGGCCTGCTGGGATTGTCCGCTGGAAGCCAGCGCCGTCATGTTACCAAGGCACCAACTCTCGCTCGCGGTGTCCTTATTGTTGATCAGGACGCCGTTGTTGTCCCCGTAGTAAAGAATCCAGCCCAGCGTCAACTGCCGGATGTTCGACGCGCAAATCGTCGCCTGCGCCTTGAGCTTGGCCTGCCCCAGAGCCGGCAACAACATGCTGGCCAGTATCCCAATGATCGCGATGACCACCAGCAGTTCGATCAAGGTAAACCCCCGGGCGCGAGACGCACGGTGGGGGATAGCTTCTGGGAAGTTCATAATCATTTCGCTCGAACGCAATTAGATTTTCTGGGCTGACGGCAAGGTGACGCCGTTTTGTTACCCTGTCAATCGCCCGAAGACCTCCGCTCTTTCAGTCGGTGACGCCGCCCGCATCGAGCTTTTGCTCCGCCTTTCCCGATGAAGAACATTCCTGCCTCTGGCTGGCATTGGTTTTGGTTGCAGTCGCTTGCAAGTGCGAGGCTGAGAATCTGGGCGCGCCAGCCAGATCGACCGCGCCTGCCTCCGACAGACCCTCGGCCATCGCCCAGCCACAACCGGCGCCAACCTCGCGCCCGGTGCCGCTGGCAGGCGCTCCCGCCCCGGAGAACATCGCGCCGAATGTCGCGCTCCAGCACCTGAACGAGGCGCTGCGCAATTACTACGCCGAGAAATTCGAACTGCCCGCCACCATCGCTGATATCTATGCCGCAGGTTGCCTGAAGCAGCGTTTCCAAGCCCACGACGGCAAGGAATTCGAAATCAACCGCACCCTTCGCAGTGTGGAATTGAAGCCCTGACGACCCCACGAGCACGATCACTGGCCGCAACCGACAGGAGAAGCCCGCCTCGCCCCGCGGCATCGGCCCGTGGAACCGGGATAAACCATGCTACGCGGCGGACCCATCCGGTGAATCGTCCGCCGCCAACCCCCGTCAACCTCCCGTGCGTTCACCGGTGACCGAGGCATCTTCAGGCACCCCGGCGCACCAACGAAATCAACATGCCCCGGTGCTCGAATCTGTTTCCCCGGACCGCGCCACAAAAAGTGGCGCCGTGGGCGATGTTATTGCTGCTCGCCGCGCAGTCCGGCCCATGTGCCCAAGCGGCTGAACCCACCGTCGCGTCACCGCCGCCTGCCGCCGCCGTGGACTGGGCGAAGGAACGGGAGTTCTGGTCGTTCCGACCGCCCGTGGCAACAGCCCAGCCAGCGGTGAAGAACTGGCAATGGCCACGGCAGCCGCTGGATTACTTCGTGCTCGCCGGTTTGGAGGCCAAAAAACTCGCGCCCTCGGCCGAGACCCCGCGCCGCACGTTGATCCGGCGCGCAACGCTTGATCTCACCGGCCTGCCGCCAACCCCGGAGGAGATCGCAGCGTTCGTCGCCGACACGCGGGCGGATGCCTACGAGCGGTTGATTGACCGCCTGCTGGCGACGCCGGCGTTCGGCGAGCGACTGGCGAGCCTGTGGCTGCCGCTGGCGCGTTACGCCGAGGATCAGGCCCATCAGGTGGGCTCGGACACCAAGCTGTTTTACCCGAACGCCTGGCGGTACCGCGAATGGGTGATCAACGCCTTCAACCAGGACCTGCCCTTCGACCGCTTCGCCGCGCTGCAACTGGCCGCTGACAGGCTCGAAGGCACGAATTCCGCGAACCACGCGGCACTGGGCTTCCTTGGCCTCGGCCCAAAATATTACAACCGCGGCCGGATCGATGTGATGGCCGATGAATGGGAGGACCGCGTGGACACCGTGACCCGGGCGTTCCTCGGCCTGACGGTCGCGTGCGCGCGCTGCCACGACCACAAGTTCGATCCCGTGACGATGCAGGATTACTACGCACTGGCCGGCGTGTTCGCGAGCACGCGAATGCTGAACCGCGCGCCCGATGGCAAGCCCGAGGACGGCAAGAACGACGCCGCGAAAATGAACCCCGCCACGCTGCACATCGTGGAGGATGGCCCCGCGCAGAACCTGAACATTTTCCTCCGCGGCAATCCCGACCGCAAAGGCCCCGTTGCCGAGCGGCGCTTCGTGCGCGTGCTCGCGCCGGGGGACGGCGAACCGCAGGCCTTCAAGAGCGGCAGCGGGCGCCAGGAACTCGCCGCCGCCATCGCCGACCGCCACAATCCCCTCACCGCCCGCGTCTGGGTCAATCGTGTCTGGGGACAATTCTTCGGCCGTCCGCTGGTCGCCTCGACCAGTAATTTCGGGCACTCCGGCGAGAAGCCCACGCACCCGGCGCTGCTCGATGATCTCGCGGTGCGCTTCATGGACCGCGGCTGGTCGGTGAAATCCCTCGTGCGCGAAATCGTGCTCTCCGCCACCTACCGCCAGACCTCGCAGGCTGACGCGGGCAAGACCGCGCTGGACGCGGCGAACGAGAACCTGTGGCGCATGAACCGCCGCCGTCTCTCGATCGAACAATGGCGCGACTCGGTGCTGTTCCTCTCCGGCGAACTCGAAAACGTCGGCGGCAAATCCCTCGAACTCGATGATGCGAAAAACCGCCGGCGCACGGTTTATGCGCGCATCAGCCGGCTGAAGCTGAACGACCTGTTGATGCAGTTCGATTATCCCGACGCGAACGTTCATTCTGAGAAGCGCTCGGTGACCACGACGGCGATGCAAAAGCTTTTCGTGCTGAACAGCCCCTTCGCCGTGGCGCAGGCGAAAGCCGTCGCTGCGCGGCTGCAAGGCAGCGCCGGGGACAGCGACGAAACCCGGGTGGAACGGGCTTACCGGCAGCTTTTTGGACGCGAGCCGGATCGGGAGGAAACCGCCGTGGCCGCGGCGTTCCTGCGCCAGCCGACAGCGGCCGGACTGACGCGCTGGGAGCAGTACACACAGATGCTGCTGGCTTCAAACGAGATGATGTATGTGGACTAACCTGCCAGACCAACCCGGGCATCCGACCGGCGCCTCCGCGACACCGGGCTTCACACGACGCGACGCGCTCGGGCGGCTGTGCGCGGGCTTTGGCATGGTCGGACTGGCCGGAATGCTCGGGCCGCAGGCGGCATTCGCCGGCGGTGTGACACGTGCGTCGCATCTCGCCCCGCGCGCCAAGCGGGTGATTTTTCTTTTCCTCAACGGCGGGCCGTCGCACGTGGACACGTTCGATCCCAAGCCGGCGTTGAAGAAATACGAGGGCCAGCAGCCGACCGGCGAACTCTACAAGAAGAGCAAGGGCACCGGTTTCATGCCGTCGCCGCTGCAATTCGCGAAGCACGGCCGCAGCGGCATCGAGCTGAGCGAGACGCTGCCGAACCTTGCGCGCGTGATCGACGACTGCTGCGTGATCCGCTCGATGCACACCGACGTGCCGAACCACGAACCGGCGCTGCTGATGATGCACACGGGCAACGTGCAGCCCATTCGACCGTCGCTCGGCTCATGGCTGCTCTATGGCCTGGGTTCCGAGAATGAAAATCTGCCCGGCTACGTGGTGCTGCGCCCGGCACCAAGAATCGTGGTCGGCCCCGCGCTGTGGAGCAACAGCTTCCTCCCCGCGGAGTTCCAGGCCACGGGTGTCATCACCGCCGACATGGAGGTCACCAAGCTGCTCGCCAACATCCGCAACCCCGCGCTCACCTTCGAGCAACAGCGCGAACAGCTCGATCTGCTCGGGCGTTTGAATGGACTGCATTTGAAGCAGCGGGGCGGCGACAGCGAGCTGGAGGGGCAGATCAAAGCGATGGAGACGGCCTTTCAGATGCAGCGCAAGGCGATGGCCACGTTCGACATCAGTCGCGAGCCCGAAGCGGTGCGCCGCGCTTATGGCGAGACCCCATTCGCCCGGTCATGCCTGCTGGCCCGGCGGCTCGTCGAGGACGGCGTGCGGTGCGTAAGCGCGTACTATGTCGGCGGCAGCAACCAGCCGTGGGACACGCACAACGATCACGACAACCAGCACCGCAAGCTTTGCGCCGACGGCGAACAGGCGGCCGCCGCGCTCATCAACGATCTGAAGCAGCGCGGATTGCTCGACGAAACGCTCGTGGTCTTCGGCGGTGAGTTCGGGCGCACCCCGTATGCGGAAAATGCCGAGAAGAAAAAAGCGGGCCGCGATCATCATCACACGGCGTTCTCGTATCTGCTCGCCGGCGGGGGCGTGAAGGGCGGGACGGTCTATGGCGCGTCCGATGAACTTGGGATGCGTGCCACTGATAGTGCTGTGCATGTACATGATTTGCACGCGACCATTTTGCATCTGCTCGGCATCGACCACGAGCGGCTGACGTTCCGGTATGCCGGGCGCGATTTCCGGCTCACAGATGTGAGCGGGCGCGTGGTGCGCGAGATCATTGCGTGAGCAGAAATCGGGGCAGGGAGGAAGGCCGGCAGAAAAATGGGCTGGGCAGGGCGCGTCTGTCCCCAGCGCGCCGCTCGACATGCGGACCCCTCCCCGGCGCGCTGAGGGCAGACGCGCCCCACCGTTCTCGGGACCACCATGAAGCAGATCATCTGCGCCGCTTGGCTGGAGCTTTCGTGGTGGTTGTGGCGGCGGCTCGGATGGCTTGGGTGGCCCACGCGACGAGTTCTTCGCGGTTTTCCAAGACGGCGACCGGCACTTCGTAATAGCTCATGGTCATGGTGCGCTCGCCGCGGGTGTAGGTGAACGGCGTCATGCCGCGCGCGAGGTAGGCGGCGCGGGTGGTGTCGTTGACTTTGAAGTAGAGCCGGCCGGCGAAGAGGATGCCGAAGAAGCGCTCGGCTTGATACAGGCCCACGCCGCCGAACATTGCTTTGGCACGCAGTTCGGGGAGCGTGCTCAGTTGATCCAGCACGTAGTGTTTGAAGGAGTCGTCAGCCATTTCGCAGAGCGGGGATTAATCCCGGTGGCGTTGCGTGCCGGAAAGATTTTTCAGCCGGATTTTGACCAC
>CAZUUP010000033.1:0-1942 GCA_964623105.1 uncultured Akkermansia sp. | reverse complement strand
GCGCTGTCGAGGTCGAGCGCGAAGTAGGCGAGGCGCTCGAATTGGTAGCGCACGTCGGGGCACGCCTCGCGCAACGATGGCTCGAGCTTGGCGGTGACGACTTCGAGCGAGTGGGGGTTGATGAATTGCTTGAAGTCACCAGCGGCGTCCGGCTCGGGCACGGTGAAGAGGCGGTCGTAGAGGCGCACCTCGGCGTCCACGGCGTGCGCGGCGCTGACCCAATGAATGGTGCCTTTGACCTTGCGCCCGGCGTTCGGCCCACCGGTACGACTGTCCAGATCGGCGGTGCAGCGGAGTTCAATCACGGTGCCGGCCCCGTCTTTGATGACTTCATCGCACTTGATGATGCAGGCGTATTTGAGGCGCACCTCGCCGCCGGGACGGAGGCGGAAATATTTCGGCGGCGGGACTTCGCGGAAGTCGTCCTGTTCAATGAACAACTCGCGGGTGAAGGGCACCTTGCGCGTGCCGGCGGCCGGATCCTCGGGATTGTTCACGGCGTCGAACTCGATGACTTCGCCGGGTGCGAGGTTGGTGAGGACGAGCTTGAGCGGGCGCAGGATGGCAAGGCGACGGAGCGCGCGTTTGTTCAGGTCTTCGCGGATGGCATGCTCGAGCACGGCAACATCGGTGAGGCCGTTGTATTTCGTGATGCCGATGTTGTAGGCGAACGAGCGCAGCGCCTCGGGCGTGACGCCGCGGCGACGGATGCCGCTGATCGTGGGCATGCGCGGGTCGTCCCAGCCGGTGACGAGTTTTTCGGTGACGAGCTGCATGAGCTTGCGCTTGCTCATCACCGTGTAGCCAAGGCTGAGGCGGGCGAACTCGAACTGGTGCGGGAGGGGACGCGCAAGGTCGAGCGATTCGAGAATCCAGTCGTAGAGCGGGCGATGCACCTCGAACTCAAGCGTGCAGATGCTGTGCGTGATGCCCTCGAGGTAGTCGCTCAGACAGTGCGCGAAATCGTACATCGGATAGATGCACCACGCCGCGCCGGTGTGGTGATGCTCGGCGTGGCGGATGCGGTAGAGCACGGGATCGCGCAGCCAGATATTCGGCGAGGCCATGTCGATCTTCGCGCGCAAGGTGCGCGTGCCATCGGGGAATTCTCCCGCTTTCATGCGCGTGAAGAGGTCGAGATTCTCGGCCACGCTGCGTTCCCGGAACGGCGAATCCTTGCCGGGACGGTCGGGGGACCCGCGGAATTCCTCGGTGTCCTTCGGCGAAAGATCGCACACATAAGCCTTGCCGAGCCGGATCAGTTTCACGGCGAACTCGTAAATCTGCGGGAAATAGTCGGAGGCGTAGAAGGGCTCGAGGGGAGTCGCGGGTGACGCGCCGGACGACTTGACGACGGCGCCCAGCTGGAAGTCGGGCTTGCCGTCGATGGTCGCCGGAACGGGTGTGTAGCCTTTGGGCTTGAGGCCGAGTCGGTCATCGGCCCAGCCGCGGATGAGCCAGTTCACGTCGGCCTGGATGGAATCCACGTACTCGACATCTTCCTTGGTCGGATTGGTGTCATCCATGCGGAGGTTGCAGACGCCCCCGAATTCGCGGGCGATGCCGAAGTTCAGGCAGATGCTCTTGGCGTGGCCAATGTGGAGGTAGCCGTTGGGCTCCGGCGGAAAACGGGTATGAATCTGGGCGTGTTTGCCCGCCTTCAGGTCGGCGGCCACGATGTCGCGGATAAAATCCGTCGGCACTGGCGGGGCGGATTCGGCGGCGGATGTCACTTCATTCGGTAAAGACATGCGCTTCTATCTAACGACGGCACGGAATTTCACAAGGAAATGGGCGGCCGCCGGCAATACGCCCTCAGAGCCTGTTTGAAAACTCGGTGGGGTGGGGCCGGCGAGGGATTTTGGCTTGGGGCAAGGCGGCCCGGGTGGAGCATCCCCGCAGCGGGCTGTGACGCCCGGGCCAACGCCGCCCGAAGCCAAAA
>CAZUUP010000032.1:0-18818 GCA_964623105.1 uncultured Akkermansia sp. | reverse complement strand
AGTCTCGCCCTCCTCTGCCTCAACGAGTTCATCTACATCGACTGACCCGCCCACCTTCCGGCAGGCATCGCCACGCAACTTCCTCGTCGCCCCCAAAAACTCCCACGCAGACTCCCTAGGCCGTTCGCAACGCCACGTTGTTCCCCGCAAACTCCGGACCGCAGACACCCCGCGATTTGGAGTGCGGTGACTCGTCACCGCTTTCCGCAGGCGACTCGTCGCCGTCAAACCGCCAGAGACGTCCGCACTGCACGAGCCTTCCCCCATTCGCACCACCGCCAACGCGCCGACCGGCGCTCCGGGTTCCACGGGAAATCCGCCCCGTTCCGGTTCAAGTCGCACCGAATGAAGCACCATTTCACACCGTCTGAATTGTTAATCCATTCTTTCCCGTATGCGCACTCCGAACTCGACCTTCCCCACCCGTCAGTTCCGCGGCCCGAAGCCCTCTCTCCGGGCGTTCACGCTGATCGAACTGCTCGTCGTCATCGCGATCATCGGTATTCTGGCATCGCTCCTCTTGCCGACCCTCGGGCGCGCCAAGTTCAAAGCCAAGGTGGCGCTCTGCACTTCCAACTACAAACAATGGGGCGTGGCGATCATGACGTATGCGGCGGATTTCAATGGGAGTTTTCCGACCTGGAGCATGCCGGGCACCGGCGCGAACACCTGGGATGTGCCGGTCGAACTGATCCCCGGCATGTCGGCCTACGGCATGACGGTCCCGATGTGGTTTTGTCCGGTGCGACCGACCGCGGCGAACACCATCGACAACTGGTGCAAGGCAAACTTGGGCCATGGGCTCCAGAGCACGGCCGACCTGAGCGCGTATTACGCCCAAAACACCCCGTGGAGCTGGTTCGTCATTCTAGAGGGACATAATTGGTGGATACCCCGCATGAATGGGGGCCGAAAGAGCCCGGAGAACATCACCCCCACTCGGATAAGTGATTTCTGGCCTGACCGGATGGAAGATCCGTTTGCCAGCAAATTGCCGCTCATGACCGATCGCTGCGCCAGCACGAACAGCACATCGACGGAAGGGCATCCGTGGAACAATCGCGTCGAGTCCATCAACTTGCTCTTCGGCGACGGCCACACCGAGCTGAACGGCCTTAACAAGATTCAGCTCCACCAAATCCGCTTCGCGAACGGGAACAACTATTACTGACCGCAGCCCTTCGGCCAGCGAGCGACGGCCACGCCAAAACCCGCGGCGCGCCAACCTTACCCCCGCAATCGCGGCAAGCACACCGCAGGCTCCCAATCCCGGACGGTGCCCGGTTGTCTCCCCGAATCCGCCACCATCCCCGCCAGTAACCAAGCTTCCCGCTCCCACGCCGCCCCACCGCGTGGCCCCGTCCCGCGCCCCCCCGCCCCCAGTGGATACGGCGCGAATGGACGCTTGCGCGGAGGCGTCGAAAACCGGCTGTTGCAAAACTATTTATGCGCCCGAGCCTACCGTCCGCACCGAAATCTGCCGGCCCGACCCTCCGTGTGTTCGCCTTCACCCTGATCGAGCTGCTGGTCGTCATCGCCATCATCGGCATCCTCGCCTCGCTGCTGCTCCCCTCCCTGTCTCGCGCCAAGTTCAAAGCCAAGGTCACGGTGTGCCTCTCCAACTACAAGCAGTGGTCCATCGCCACGATGACCTACGCGAGCGACAACAACGGGCTCTATCCCTCATTCAACATGGGCGGCACCGGCTACAATCCTCATGACGTCCCCACCAACCTGATTCCCGCCCTCGCCCAATACGGCCTCACCATCCCGATGTGGTTCTGTCCCACCCGCTCCAGCGAATTCGCCAACATCGACAAATGGTGCCAGACCAACCTCGGCCGCCCCCTGCAAACCACCACCGACCTCAACACCTACTACATGCGCATCTACGGCTACTTCTCCATCATCGAGGGGCACAACTGGTGGGTGCCCCGCACCAGCGGCGCCTACAAATGGCCCGCCAACACGAATTCCCCGCCCGAACCACCCTACTGGCCGGACGGCATGGATGCTCCCCAAGCCGCCACCATGCCCATCCTCACCGACCGCTGCTACGACCTCAACAACGTCGCCTACGGCCACGCCTTCAACGGGCGCGTGGACTCGATCAATATCCTTTTCGGCGACGGCCATGCCGAAACCCGCGGGCGCGACAAGATCTTCATGCGGTTTCAGGGCAACGCCAACTCGTACTACTGATCCGAAACGCGGCCTCCCTCCTTTCCCGCCGCCCAACCGACCCCGCCCCGCGACCCGCCGTCGCCGCCCGGGAACTCGAAGCCGACTCCCGGCCCATTTGTCCAGCCCCGTTGATCCACCCAAACGTCCGCACACCGACGCCCGCATTTTGGAGTGCGGTGACTCGTCACCGCTTTCCGCAGGCGACTTGTCGCCGTCAAACCATCGCGGACATCCACATGGAACAGAGTTTCCGCCACTCGCACCAGCACCAGCGCGCCCACAAACACGGAGCCCCAACCACCCCCCACCACAAACTCAGTTGCGTCACTCCTGCCCGGCTCCAATCCTCGCGCCGCCTCAGAACGGATCCTTGCTCTCTGGCTGCGGCTGCAACTGGAGAAGCTTCAGCGCGGCGAGCGAAATCTTCAGCGGCCCCATCAGCGGGCTCTTCCCGACCAACTGCTGCCCTGCGACCCGCTCCACCTCGAGCGTGACGCGGCCACGGGAAACAAAGAACGCCTGCGGAGCGTTCGTGCGCGCCGCCGGCAGCGGGGTGGCGGACTCGGCGAAGCGTAACTGCGCGATCCGTTGCAGCGGTATCTCCAGCGCCCCCAGCGGGGATTCCACGGTGAGCTTCCCATCGCCAAACTTCTGTAGGCGTCCGCTGACCGTGTCGTTGTTCATCAACAACACAAAATCCGACTTCGGATCCGGCGCCCGGTTGGTCGTGGTCTCCATCCGGCCATCCCATTCCGCCACCGTCAGGTTGCTGAGTTTCATGATGCTGGCCGTCTGGTTCACAAACCGGAGAATGGTCCCCGTGCCGGCGAACTCGGCCGGTTCCCGCCATTGCTTGACCGGCGTGCCGTCGATCAGGAGATGAATGGTCTGTTCCGGCTTGTTGACCCGTATGTTGACGTGCATCGAGTTCTTGGTGTTGGGAATCGGCATGAACGCAGCCCCCAGCGAGGTGATCGGCTGCTGCTTGCGCACCACGAGGATGTTCACGTTGTTGTTGTTGAGCTGCAGGCTGTAAAAACCGCCAAAGTCCGGCGCGTTGTCCTTGTTGGCCAGATTGATCGGGTGCAGCGAGTCGGCATACAACGCCACCGCCAGGTTGAAAAAACCTTTCCACGCCACATCGAACTGGATGTCCACCAAACTGGGCAGCTTGAAATCCCGGGCGATCGACGCCGATTGCGTCGCGAAAAAGCTCCCCTGCCGGTAGTTCCAACCGCCCGGATCCACGTCGGGAATCGGCGGCTTGCCCTGCGTCCAACCTTCCAACCCCGTTGGCCCCTCATACAGAATTCCGGGCCGCGGGCTCTGGGGAACCATGCTGGCGATGATGCTCCGGGGAATGGCCAGATCCCCGGCAAACCACGTTCGGAGGAGGATGGTCTCCGCTTGAATACTCACCAACCCGCCCTCGATTTCGTCCTGGTTGACCAACCGGAGCAGCACCGGGAACAGCGTCTTCCCGGTCGTCGCGGGCCGTTCGCCAAGGCGTACTTTGGTGATGTTCGCCACCCGCGCCTTCAGTTCGCCCCCCGCGTCCGGATGCCGCCAGACCAATCCCTGTTCGGGATCGAACGAGACCAACTCGCCGCGCAGACGGTCGCCATTGCTGAAGAACAATCCGTCGTCAACCTGTGCCGCCGCCACGCACATCACCGCTCCCAGCCAAACGAACAGCGCGGCCAAAGCACTTTGGCCGTTGATCCACGGAACATGGCGTTTCGCTTTCACTGGACCGCGGGAAACTACGACCTGGATGAAACGAAGGAAAGGAACTAAACGGAAAAACCGTCCCTACCATCGACCCGGGAGAACGGTGTCACGGCTTGGGTTCGAGGGTCAACTTCACCACCACTCCCCGTCGGCCCGCCCCCGCTTCCCGTTCCGCCTCCGGCGCAAATTCGGCCACCACCCGGCGCGCACCCTCGGGAAGATCGCCCGAGTTCGGAAACCGATAATGCCCGGGATACTGGCCCGCAAACTCATCATACAGGCGCGCCTCCCACTTCTCCTTGGTCGCTTGCCCCAGCGGAGCCGAGAGCACGAAGCGTTGCGCAAGACCCGGCTCCAGGGCCGCCCGCACCGACCGGTCCCACGCAACGCTCCGTCCCGCCACCTCCACCCGCACCAACCGCCGCAACCGCTCACCGCCCGTCTCCAGGGTCCCCGCCAGTTCCGCCGCGTCCACGCGCCCGTCGCGATTGGTGTCCGCCTCGTGAAACTGAAGCAATGCCATCCGCAACGTGAGTTGCAAACGGACCAGCAGGAAAATGCGATCCTCATGTACCCACAACGTCAGCGTGCGGTCCACATGATCAACCGGCGACTCGTGGGCAAAACCCGTCAACGCGAGGCTGGCTGCGACACCGATCACCCGGAGCAAACCCGCAAACGAAGCCCGCCGCATCACCGATGCCCCCCGTGTGGTTTGGCCTTCGCGCCTCCCGCCTCGGCAATCGCCTCGGCCAGAATCTCGCCAAAGTTCATCGCATCAATCGCCGAGTGATTGAGCGCCTCGAGGAACGGACTGCTGGCCAACCGCTCCAACTCCGGACGGTATCGGACGGGGTCAATCCTTCGTGCCGCGTTGACCGCCGCAAGCAGCACCGCGAAATCGCTCGAACTCAATCCCTCCCGGATCACCGGATGCTCGATCCGCAGGGCGCCCAGCAACTGGAGCATTACAAAGCGCGCCGTGGCCGCACCCCGGGCGAACACGTTCCCCACCTCCGCCGCCCCCTCCACCACGCCCATCCGCATCCGGGCAACCGCAAGATAAACCCGCGCCTGTTCGATGCGTTCCTCGCGGGAACTCCTCGCGGACGCCCCCTCCTCGGCGCCGCCGAATTCAGCAGCAACCCGGTCGGCCAACCGCCCCAAGCCCTCGCGCACATCATCCCGTCGAAATGCTCCCAGGGCGCGAATCGCCTGCAACCGTACGCCCGCCGGGGCCGTACGATCCGCCGCCAACGCAAGCAGTTGCGGCACCGCTTCGCCCACGGCCAGTTCCTCAAGCGCCAGGATGACATGCTCCACCACCAATCCATCCAGGCTGTTCTTCAGCAGCCGGGTCAGCGCGGCCCGAGCCTCCGCTCCACCGACGCCCCGCAGCGCGTGAACGAGTTTGATCAGCAGCGAGGGATTCGCCTCGGCCAGCGCCCAGCGGGACAAGATTTCGCCCGCCCGCGCGTCGCGCAACGCACCCAGGGCATCCACGAGCGCCGGTTGCGCGGAACGGGCTGCGACCGCCAGCGACATCACCGCCTCACGCGCCCCCGGCTCGGACCGCGCCGTCACCGCCTGCAGGGCGACGCCCGCCACTCCCCCCGCATCCACCGCCAAAGCGCGTAGTACCAGCGCCGGACGCTGCGGCCAACGAGCAGCAATGGCCGCGAACATGACCGACCGCCGCACCGCCGGATCCGGCACCCGGACAAACAACGCCTCCAACGCCGCTCCTGCCGTCGCTTCCTCCGGCCACGTTTCCAAAGCGGAAGCCAGCTTTACCAGCACGCCGGCATCGTTCTCCCGCTCCGCCTGCGCGGCCAGTGCCGTGAGCGCGCCAGGTCCGCCACAACGTCCGAGCGCAATTGCCGCATTGCCCCGGATTTCCACGGTGGCACCCGCACGCAGACTGTTGATCAGAAAAGGCAGCGCCCCCACCGCCCCGCTTTCCCCCGCGAACTTCGCCAGCGCGGCGCAACTTGGCGTGTCTCCCACGATGGCGGGATTCCCCGCCAACGCGGCAATCCGTTCACGCACCGCCTCGACATGCTGCAGTTCCCGGCCGCTCCGCACCCACAAGCCCCAGGCTTTCCAGACCAGTTGCAAACGCTCGAGTTCCGGGGCCGGAGCAAGCGCCTGCCGCCCCAGCCACTCCAGCGTTGGCACGGGGGCCGCCCGGACCAATACCTCCGGGGTGGCCGACGCCCAGACCCGCCACCGCAAACAGCCTGCGATGCGTTCCTGCTCCCGCCGCCCCTCGCCTTGATGGAACAGCCGCCACGCCACCGGATCGTAATGCCGGAGAATCTCGGCCGGCCAGGCGCGACCTCCCGACGCCGAGGCCATCACCGCGTGCAGCAACGAATTTCGCCCGGCCGCGCCTTCGCGGAGCAGCTCAGCGCAGGCCAGCACCGCAGCGCCTCCCAACTCGGCCGCCTGCTCGTGCAGTTCGGGAGCGGACTGTCCCGAATCCCCCAACGCGGCGACGCGCTCAGCCAGCGCCGCAGCGCGACGGCTGATTGAATCCCCGGCATCCTCGAGCACAATCGCCGCGGGCGAAAAAACCGGCGCCAGACCGAGACACAGGAGCAACACCAGACGCATGGCAGGCGGGGACGACGCCGATGGTGAGCGCCGCACCGTCACTCCGGAATCACCAACGGGACACCCGACCCCTGCCCCACCTGAAAGATGGGCGACCGCTTCAGGGGACCATTGGTCACCAGCAGTTCCCCGCGGGTGTAGCGTTCGATTTCCGCATCATACACGATGGTGAGCTTGGTGAAGCCATCCGGATTGCTCGGCGACCGCCAGAAAAGCGTGAGGCGCGCCGAGTACTCGATGATGTCATCGAAATTTCCCGTCGGCCGGTCCTTTTTCCACTTCACGATCAGATCATGCACCTTGATCGAACGGGCGGTGCCGTTGGGATGAATGCCGTCCAGTATTGCCTGCGGCAGAAACTGCTTCATGCGCAGCGGCCGTCCCTCCTCGTCGCGCTCGATATCCTGACTCGAATTCAGATAGGCCTCGAACGCCTTGCGATCCTTCTCCTCGCCGTCGTAACGCACCGGTTCCGGTGTGGCCTTGCTGTAAAAACTGCGCGTCGGCGCGGCATCACTGCCTTCCCGGCTTTTTTCCCGCGGCGCAATGACCTCCGCCGGACTCACCCGCGCTTCGACAACTGGCCGGATTCCACCCGTCGAATTCTGACCGCCGGACGGATACCAACGGAGCGGTTCGGCGACCTCCCGCGCAGGAAACTCCCCGCTCGTGACCCGCGACGAAGGTCCCAACGAAGGATCGGTCGGTTCCACCTTGGCAACCACCAGAGGTTTCGTTTCAACCGGCGGCCGCACCGGTTGCGGCTTGGGCTGCGCCACGGCAACCGGGGGCGCGACGTTTCCGGAACCCGCGGGCGGAGGCGGCGAGACCTTGGGGGTGGTCGCCGGGGGCGCAACTGGCGGAGTCGTTACGACCGGCGTTACGACCGGCGTCTGCACCGGCGGAGCCTCCACCGGCGTCACCACCACGACCGGCCCGGAGCTGCCTTTCGCAAGGATCGCGGCTTCGATCTTCGCGATCTCCGCCTTCGCCGGTTCGTAGCCCAGTTCCGCGGCGGTGACAAACCAGGTCATTGCTTCGTCCTGATCCTCCTGCCGGCCAGTCGCCGCCAAAATCGTCCCGAGGTTGAACTGCGCCTGCGCGAACTTCTGTTCCGCAGCCTTCAAGTACCACCGGCGTGCCTCATTCAAATCCACCGGCACCCCGCTCCCCTTGTGATACACCAGCCCGAGATTGTTCTGCGCCGTCACATCCCCCTGCTCTGCCGCCTTGCGATACCACGTGATTGCCTGCGCCATGTCCTTCGGCACCCCGCCCGTTCCCGTGTGAAAGCGATAGCCAAGCGCCATCTGCGCCTGCGCGTCCCCTGCTTCGGCTCGCGCCCGCACCGGATCCGCAGCATCCCCTGCCGCCGCGTTCTGCGCCCGCAGGGCCGTCGGCAACCCGACGACGCCGACCGTCGCCATAATCCCCGCCACCAGCGCGGGCCGGAAATTCCAGTATTTCGATTGCTTCATGTGTAAAACGCCGCACGCACGGCTGCCGAGCATGATAAACACCATGGAGCCGCAGAATGAAAGCCCGGAATCACCGCTCGCCGCAGCCCCGTCGGGCACCGGCAACCCGCGCCGTCGAAACTACGGTTCGGTGAACGGCCGCGAAGGTGGCGGCGGCGGAACCGGCTTCCACGCAAAGGTCGGCTGGTAGCGAATCTCCAGGTGCGGCGTCTCGATGCGCGCCCCGCCGCGGGCCCGGGATTCGAACAACGCCGCCAACACTCCGGTGGTCAGCAGCGTCCGCTCCACCGGCCAGGTCGGTCTGCCCGTATGGATCATTTCCTCGATGCCGTGCAGTTGAAAACCAAAGTGCATCATCGGCCGCGCTTCCTGCGTCCAGAACAACGTGGCCGGCGGCTCCGCCTTTCCCTCCTCGTTCCACCCCACAATCCACTCGTTGTTCGCATCCCGCTGGTCGTGGATGATCACCGCCCGCAAGCCGTCCCGGTACTCGATGAAAAACCCCGCCGGCTGCCGCACCACCGTTTCAAACGGGCCCTTGAACCGGTTCAGGTTCTCCCGGCACTTCAGCGCGGCATCAAACACCCGCTGGCTGAAACGCCCCTTTTCCCGCTGCGCATACACCTCGGGTCCCTCGATCATCTGCACCGCCGCCCCCCCCGTCCCGCCCCCGCCCCGTCGCCCCACCAGGCACTGCAATCCCCCCAGCGAATGACAGCCGCAACCCTCCAGCGGCCCGTACGACAATCCCACGGCCTCGGTGATCCGCGCCCCTCGCGTCGCTTCGATCGCCGGCCGGCGCCACGTCACGGGGATCGACGATCCCGCCATCATCGGAATCTTCAACTCCTGCGCCGTGTCATACATCCACTTGGCATCCGCCCAGTTCCACGCCAGATGCTTGTCGCTGAAAACCGGGACCGACCGGCCGCAGCGCCGGAATACCGCCGCCGTTTCCTCGAAAAACCGCCGCCGCGGATACATCGTTTGCCCCGTCGGCGAGAGCGGGTAAATTCCATGCTCCCCAATCAGCAACACCCCATCGACCGCGATATCTTTCCCACCGAGCGTCAGCGTCTCCGCAATCGTGTCAAACAGCCGGAACCCATGCTTGCGCGCCAGCACCTGCCCGATGTCCGCCTTGTTGTATTGATCGATGAAAAGACTCGCCAGTTCGAGGTCCGGCAATTCACCGGTGCCGTTCAGCATGTGCGTCTGAAACAGCCGGCTCACCAGCACGTCCGCGTGAGAATTGAGCGTGTAGTGCGTCACCACGGCGGCCACCTTCTTCCGCGCGCGCCGCCCCGGCGCCGCAGTGCCTCCTGCCAGCGGCCAACCGGCCAATCCCGCCGCCGCACCCATGCCCGCCACAAACTCACGCCGGCTCCATCCCCGTCCCGGAATGCAACTCTCCCGGCTCTCTGCCTCCGGACGCTGGAACGGCGGAACGATGTTCATCATTTGAGGGATTTCGACGCCAAGGCCGGGCGCATCCATGCAGCCAATTACCAGAAATTCCACGCGCCGCGCGCGACCACATACCCGCCCAGCAGCAGATTGGTCACCGCGTGGGCCGTCATCGCCTCCCCCAGATTCTTCCGCCAGCAAACCAAACCCTGATACGCAGCCGCGCACAGAATCCCGGCCAGCCATTCCCGGTGCGCCAACCCAAAGACGCAACTCGTGGCCACAAACGGCAGCCACGCGAACCGCCCCACCGGCATCGCCTGGAAATCCGGGTGCGCAATCGTGCGGTACAGAAACGAACGGTAAAACATCTCCTCGATCGCGGGCACCACCAGCGACGACCCCACCACGCGCACCCCGATGAAAAACCAAGCCAGCGCCGCCTGCGCCCCAAAAACACGCTCCGGATTCCACGTCTCCCCGGAGCTGAACATTTTCGGATAATACGGATCCAGCCCGACCCACACCACGAACACGCCCGCGCCGGTCAGCACCGCCACCGGCGTGATCCGCCACCGCATTTCCTCCACCGCCGGCCACGTCTCCCGGACCAGCCAGGCGCCCGCCACCGTCTTGAGGAAATAAATCCAGTAGGCCGAAGTCTCGCCAAACACGCCCTGCAACGAAGTCAGTGCGACGAAAACCGCAAATGGAATCACGCGGGCTCCCGTCGGGGATTCACGAAGCAGCTTGCGGAGGCGGACGATCACAGGTGCCCAATGGAAGGGAAGCAACTCCACCGTGGCAACCGGAATCTCACCCCCAAAGAAATCAATGCCGATCGCCGCCCATCCGGACCAGCCTTCAACGGGCCAGTTGCACCACCTTGGTTTGCCCGCCCATCTCAAACGTCACGCTCTGCCGGTCCACCTTCGTGAGCACAGCCTCTTCGACCTTGTCACCCACGAAAAGCACCCGGCCATTGATGAATGCCGAAGCATTGGAACTGCGATAAATCACCCCCTGGAGGCGCAAGGGCGGAAACGGCTGGGGCGCCGGAGCCACCGGATCGAGCAGGCGCGGCGCGGTCGCCGCTTCGGTGACAGGAGCTGGCTTGCTCACCGCCGTCACCACCGCCGAAGGTATGAGCGCAGCCGTCGCCGCCGGCGCCGGGGCGGGCACACCAGCCCCCGGCGGAATCACCGAAGCAACGCGAACCGGCTCGGACTTGGGCGCAGTCTTCGTCGCGGTGGGTTCAACCTGGCTCGCCACCGCCGCCTTCAAAGTCGCCGCGGCGGACTTGGCGGAATCGGCCAGGGAACTCACGCCCGTTTTTGCGGCATCGCCCGCCTGCGCCAAGACCTTTGAGGAGTCTGCCTTCGCACCCTTGGCGGTCTCCTTCGCCGCGACATCCTTCACCGCACCGCGCGCCGGCGAAGTCGCGAGCGTGCCGGTCGGCTTCGCTGGCGCGGGCGTACCCTGAAACCACTGCCAGAGCAGCCAGCCCGCCATGGCCAGCGCGGCGGTGCCGGCCAGGCCGAGCACGGCCGGACGCGGCAGCAACGTTGCCGACGGCGGCGACACCGGTTGCAACGCCGGACCCGCCGGACGCGGCACCGGTCCCATTTTTTCCATCTGGCTGGCCCGTTTCAGGGCGTCGTTGATGAGGCTCATGCGGCTATCCTTCCCTCCAGTTCCCGGATGGACCTACCCACCATTCCGAAGCTGATTTCGTCCCGGGCATTGACGAATCCCGACAACAGGCATTTGTCACACACCGCATTGACCAGCCGCGGAATGCCCTTCGTGTAGTTGTAAATCCGCCACAGGGCCGCGCGGGTGAAGAACGGCGCGCCATTGGCCCCGGATACATGCAGCCGGTGATGAATGTACTGCCCCAGCTCATCCCGGTTCAGCGATTCCAGATGGTAGCGCACCGTGATCCGCTGGCGCAGTTGGCGCAGCCCGTAATCATTCAGCCGATGCCGCAGCTCGGGTTGCCCCATCAGCACAATTTGCAAGAGCTTGCGGTCATCCGTCTCCAGATTGGAAAGCAGCCGCACCTGCTCCAGCAGTTCGTTGCTCAGGTTCTGTGCCTCGTCGATGATGAGCACGCAATCCCGCCGCAATTCCGCCTGCCGCAACAGAAAGTGGTTCAACTCGGAAAGCGTCTCCAGTCGGTCCTTGCCCCGCACTTCGAGCCCGAATTCCATCGCCACGGTCTTCACGAGTTGCTCGGGAGTCAGCACCGGATTGAGGATCAAAGCGGTCGCAAAATTCTCGCCCAACTGTTCGAGCATGGCCCGGCACACCGTCGTCTTGCCCGCGCCCACCTCGCCCGTGAGTTGCACGAAACCCTTCCGTTCGCGGATCCCATACAGGAGGTGATTGAGCGCCTCCCGATGTTTGGCGCTGAAAAACAGATAGCGCGGATTGGGCGCTATCGTGAACGGTGGTTCACTGAGTCCGTAAAAGTCGAGATACACAGCAGTTAAGCGATTACCCAGCTTAACGGCCCGTTTCCGCCGCCACTTGAGCAAATTCTTGGATGTACTGCGTGGAACCGGGGGCGGGTGGGAACTTTCCGCAAACTCCGCGCCTGTCCCCGGCCCCATCGCTCCGCCCCAACGGCGTCCGTCAAACCGCGGCCCCGGACCACCCCCTCACTCCGCCCCCGGCGGCACAAAAACCACCGTGGACTGGATCGCGTGATAACACTGGCAGCCCGAACTCGCCTCGACCTGCACAATGACGCCGCCGGCCGGAATGATGTTGATCAGGCATCCCGGCCGCATGCCGGTGAATGACATCACCGTTCCCCCGTTCACCGCATCCCGCATCATGGTGTAACCGTCCCGGTAGAAAAGCATTCCCGCCGAGGCCGACATCTGTCCGCACGCACCCGACGCCGGCACCACCCACGGCACGGGCCCCTTCGGTCCCTCGCGCATCGCGGGCTGCCCCGTCCGGAGATCATACGCTTTCGGCCGGCCGATCAAACGGTCACCCACCAGCACGGGACGCACACGGTTGCCAATGGCATTGTTCCACAACTTCTTTCCATTCTCCGCCGAAACCGCCAGCGCCCGCCGGTCGTTCTCATCCCCCTTCGGTGCGCCATAGGCGCTGTAAGTTCCGGCCAGCAGGAGCACGCCGTTCTTGGCGGCCAGGCACAGGCTGCCCTTCCAGTTCCCACAGCCCGCCAGATCATGATCCTCCGCCCACAACTGCCGGCCCGTCGCCAAATCTAGCGCCACCACCGTCCGCACGTATGGCTCCGGTGCAGCGACCGGCTTCGGTTTGCCCTTGGCCATTTCCTTGTAGGCCTCGGCAACCGTCAGAACTTTCGGCGCCGCCGTCTGCCCCCGATGTTCCACCAGGAAAAGCTTGCCGCCCTCGATGGCAATCGTGCTGTTGCGAATCGCCGCGCTCTCATAAATCCAGCGCAATTGCCCGGTGCGCAGATCATACGCAAAAACCGCATTGCTGAACTGATACCCCGCCGAGGAACTGCCAATCAGCAAATCGCCTTCCGCCGCCACGTACGCCCACGCACCGGCCGCCCCCGCCTTCCGGTCCGGCACCGCACGGGATTTTCGCGTCTCGCCCGTGACCAGATCCAGTTGGTGGCACTCCTTTCCGGCGGCAACAAACAATCCATGAGGCGAACACGCCAGGTTCCCGCAGTCCTGCGTGATGTCCAACCGCTCCGCCCCGGGAAACTCCCGCTCCCAATACGGCAGCCCGTTGTACGCATCGAAACTCAACAGGAGCGGCGTTTTCGTGGACTGGCGATACCCTTGCACAAACATCCGCCCGTCCAGCGACAACGGCGCCTCGCTCCGGCGATGCCGGTCGTGCATCTTGTCCGCCCCCGGCTCGCCATACCACAAAACCTCCGGACGTCCGCGAATCCGCGCGTCGTCCGAGGAGGCCGTGTTTCCCGCATCGGCATACTGATGCGTCCAGTCGCGCGCCCCGGGGAGCCGGCCGCGCACCAGCTTGGTCCACGCATCCGCACTGCCCAGCCGGGCCGGAGCAACGCTTCCCGCCCGGCTCCAACCCGGATCCGGCGTGCCCGTGCCCGCAAACAAAACGCCCCCGCTCGGTTTCACCATCCGCAAAACTTCCCGTGCCGTCGCCGCCCCCTGCCCCATTGCTGCCGCATCCACCACCACCAGGTTGGCAAAGTACGGCGGATACGGCAGGCCGTTCGTCGTGCCCGGCGCCAGCACATCCACCACCACCCGCGCCCCATATTGTCCCGCCGCCGCCAAAGCCTCGCGAGCCGCAGCCGCCCTGGCGGGATCGCTCTCCAGCACATGAATTTGCAGGCTGGTCCGGCGCGCCAGCGCGGCGGCCAACTGCGCCGACTCGCCGCCGATGATCAACCCATAGCCGCGATCCACCCCGCCCTCCTTCAAGATCGCCTCCGCCTGCGCCTCCACCCGGGCCAACGCCCCGGCGTTCGGAAACACGGCCGCAGCGTGCTTGGCGGCCAGCACCGGAGCCGAATCCTTTCCAAAACAATGGATTCCCCCATCCTCCGTGCTCACCACCAACCGCCCATCCGCCACGGCCAGGCCCTTGACCACTCCGGTCACCCGTCCGCTCCACACCGCACGGCCCTTGGCCACCTCGAGCGCGACCACCGAATTGCTTCCCCCGATCAACACGTGCGCGCCGGTTGCAATCATGATTTGCAAGCGTGCCCCTGAGTACGTCCAACGCGCATTCTCGCGGGCGGGCGCGGCCTTGCGGGGCGCCGCCTCCACGCCCGCCCGGTCAAAGGCGCTGACCACGTTTACCCGTTCGGTGAGATCCCGCCCATACTTCGGCGGCGGCTGACCCGCGAGCCGGTAATAAGAATCCGCCGTGGCCACCAGTTGCGCGGAATCCTTCCAAGTGCCCGCATGCCGCCCATCCGGCTGGTAGCAATGCAGTTCATTCTGCGAACCCAGATAATACAAATTGTCCACCAACACCCCGTAATCGCCGCTGACCACCCCCTTGCCCGGAACCACCGCATAAGCCTTGACCATTGAGCCGCGCAAAGCCCCGTCCGCCCGGGCGTAAGCCAGCGGGGCCGTGCGCCCGCACGGCACGAACAATTGATCCGCCGAAGCCAGCAAATATCCTTGGGGCGATAAAGCAGTGTAGGCCTCGGTCTTGGGCAGTGCCGCCGTTTTCCACAACTGCCGGCCCGTCGCGGCATCGAACGCCATCACCGCCGGTTCCCGCGCCGGGAATATCCCGGCCCCGACGTACGCCACCCCGCCATCCACCAGCACGCTGGTTCGCACCGGCCACAACGACATCATCCGCCCCGCCCCCAAGATGCGCGTCACCCCCGCCGCCGCCCGCGCACTCCACACCAGCTTCCCGTCGGACGCCTGCAAGCAATAGACCATCCCGTCATCCGAACCGGCATACACCCGTCCCTCCGCCACCGTCGGCGCCAGTCGCACCGCACCCTCCGTGAAAAACGTCCACCGTCGCTGCCCCGTGGCGGCATCCAGCGCATGAATCCCGTTGTCCACGGCCGACCCGAAAAACACCATCCCCACAGCCAGTGCCACGTGGGTCGCATCATCAAACGCCAGCTTCGGCAATTCAGTCCAACCCGCCTGCGGACTCGGCCACGCCCGCACCGGTTGTGCCGGAGGCGAGTAACTCCACCGCCGCTCCAGCGGAAAATCCAGCGTCTCGCCCGACACGCCGCTGCGCGCACGGTCGTGCATGAAGGTCGGCCAGTCCTCCCCCCGCACCGTTCCCGCGCGCTCCCACCCGAGCAGCGCCAGCGCGAGAAGCAAACAGCCGGGAAATCGCAATCCAAAGCCGCCGCGCCCTTGGGAACGCTCGCGCCTTCGGAACGGATGCGAATCCTTGCCCCGCCCGAGGACGCCAGTTTCGGCGTCACCGCCGCGCATCAAATTGGAATTCACGCCGTTACCGTGCGCGCCTTCCCCCCTTGAGTCAACCGCCGCCGGTCCCGCTACGGCACGGCTCACGCCTTCTTGCCAACCGCCCGCAGAATCCCACGCACCGTGCTCAACAGCGTGTCCGCCTCCTCGTCGCTCCCGATGGTAATGCGGAGATAATCCCGCACTTCCGGGTAATCGAACCAGCGCACCAAAATCTTCCGCTCCCGCAATCGCTCCAGCCAGTCCTTCGCCGCAAACCGGGGCGGGCGCAGCAGAATGAAATTCGTCTCGCTCGGCAGCACCCCGAAGCCCAGTCCGGTCAATTCCCGCGTCAGCCGTTCCCGCGTCGCTATGATTCGCGCGAAATTCCGCCGGTAATAGCCCAGGTCATCCAGCGTCGCCAGTGCCGCCACCTGCCCCAACCCGTTCACATTGTAGCTGTCGCGCAGCTTGTCCAACGCCGCAATCAGCTCCGCATTCCCCACGAAATATCCCACCCGCTGGAAGCACAGCGAATACGCCTTCGAAAACGTCCGGGAAATCAGCGCATTCGGATGCCGCCGCCAGAGTTCCAGCGCGTTCTCGCCGGCAAAATCCACATACGCCTCGTCGAGGATCACCACCCCGCGCTGCGCCCCGCACAAGGCGGACAACTCCGCCGTGGCAAAGCCGCGACCGCTCGGTGCGTTCGGCGTGGTAATCAGACTCAGCGCCGCCCGAAAACTCCACCGCCCTCCCTGCCGCAACTCGCGCACGGAAGGCAGGCTGAAATCCGCCCGCAACGGCACCGGGTTCCGCCGCGCCCCGTGGATGTCCGCCAGCACCGGATACAGCGAGTAACTCGGCGTGAAATATTGAACAACCGCCCGGTCCGCGTCCGCCGCCCGCCCGCCCGCCACCACCGCCAGCGGTTCCGCAAACGCGCGCGTCGCCAGCGCGAGCAATTCGTCCGAACCATTGCCAATGATGACATTCTCCGGCCCGCAGCCGTGCAGCGCGGCCAGCTTTTCCCGCAAGGCCTGCGCCGTCGGATTCGGATACAGCCGCAACCGACCGTCCACCGCCTCCTTCACCGCCTGCAACACCGTCGGCGACGGCGGATAAGGATTCTCGTTGGTGTTCAGCTTGATCAACCCCTTGATCTTGGGCTGCTCACCCGGGACATAAGCGTGCAACCCGCGCACCAGCGGGCGAATGAGATGTTTCGACGTTTTCAAGCGCATCCTCTGCAAATTCTTCAACCAAGCCTTCCGCCAGCCAGCCACCCACGGGCCAACTCTCCAACCTTCCCGGGATCCCGCCGCCGATGCGAGGAAGAAAGTCCGGCAAAAAGATTCACCCCTCGCGCACCGTGCCCACCTTGCAACCCGACGAGCGGTAGAAAACCCGTGATTCCGCCCGTCACGGCCCCACGCACGCGCACTCAGCGCCCGCGTTGCTCGATCATCGTGCGAAATTCCGCGAACAGCGGGGTCGAATCATGCGGTCCCGGCGACGCCTCCGGATGGTACTGCACGCAGAAGATCGGCTTGGTCTTGTGCCGCATCCCCTCGACCGTCCGGTCATTCAGGTTGATGCGATCGACAACCACGTCCGCAGGCAAGGTGGCCGGATCGACCGCAAAACCGTGATTCTGGGAGGTGATTTCCACGCGTCCTGAAACAAGATCTTTGACCGGTTGATTGCCCCCGCGATGCCCAAACTTGAGCTTGAAAGTCCGCCCCCCAAAGGCCTGCCCCAGAATCTGATGTCCGAGGCAGATTCCGAAAATCGGGATGCCGGTGGCGACCAGGTCGCGCACCGCCTGCACGGCGTAGCCCAACGCGGAGGGATCACCAGGTCCGTTGGACAGGAAGATGCCGGCGGGCTTGTATTTCAGGGCGTCGGCAGCCGGTGTCGTCGCCGGCACAACCTGCACCCGGAAGCCCCGCTGGCGGAGGCGGCGGAGGATGTTGTACTTCATGCCAAAGTCATAGGCGACGATGGGAATGTCAGCCGGCGGCAGCGGGTCCCGGAGTTTGCGGGCGTCCGCCACTTTGGCGAGGCCGCGGACAAGATTGAAACTCGCGCTGTCCTGATCGTGTTCGTCCCAGATGAACGGTTCCCGATGGGTGACTTCCTTCACGTAATCCACCCCTACCAACCCGCGCCACTGCCGGGCACCAGCGACGGCCTCGTCGCCTTCCATCCCCTCGGTCGAAATCAACCCCTTCATGGCTCCCCGGATGCGGAGCTTCTTGGTCAGCGCACGGGTGTCGATGCCTTCAATGCCCGGGATGCCGTTGTTGGCGAGGTATTCACCCAGGGAGAGTTCCGCGCGCCAATTGCTGACGACCGGGGAAAGCTCGCGAATGACGAAGCCAGCCGCGTGCGGACGCCACGATTCGACGTCCTGCGAATTGACTCCGTAGTTGCCAATCTCGGGATACGTCATCGTGACGATCTGCCCCTTGTAGGAGGGATCGGTAAGAATCTCCTGATACCCGGTCATCGAAGTATTGAAACAGACTTCGCCACAGGCAGTCGCGCGGGCGCCAAACGCTTTGCCGTGGAATATCGAACCGTCTTCGAGGGCGAGTATGGCTTTCATCAGTTCAGCAAAATTGCGCGGATGCTAGTGGGGGAGGAACTTGGGTCAAGGAGTTCCACGGCGAAACCAACTATTTCGCCTGGATCGCCTTCAGCTTGGCGATGTACTGCGCGGGCGTTTCGTCATCGTAGCCCTCCTCCCGCCACAGCTCTTTGCCCTCCGCATCCACGACCACCAAGGTCGGGTAGCCGTCGATTTTGAACTTTTCGGCGAGCGCCTTGTTGGCCTTCACCAAGCTGTCGGGCTGGGGTTTGTTCATCGGGAAATCGATCTCGACCAGGATGAGGCTGTCCTTGGCGTAGGCGGCAAATTCGCCGGTGGCCAGCACCTTCTTCTTGATCAGCTTGCACGCCGAGCACCAGTCGGAGCCCGTGAAATCCAGAAAGACCCGCTTGTTCTCCGCCTTGGCCCGGGCCAGAGCGGCAGGATAGTCGGTGAGCCATTCCGCCGCAGCGCCGTCGGTCTTGCCGGCCGGAGCCTCGTCCTGGTTGCAACCGGTCCCGGCGATCAGGGCGAGACAAGCGAGAAGTGCGAGGGGGGTGCGGAGAGTTTGCATGGGTTTTCAGTTCAGCTGAGCGCAAGGGTTTGGGCGATGGCGGCGTCGCGCCAGATGACGCGGCCATTGACAATGGTGACGATGGCTTTGCCCTTGAGCGGCCAGCCATAGAAAGGGTTGTTCAGTGATTTGCTCGCGGTGGTTTCGCGCTCAAAAACCCAACTGGCGTCGGCGTCGATCACCGTGATATCCGCGGCGGCACCGCAGTTCAGGGTGCCGCGCTCGAGCTTCAGCAGGCGCGCCGGGGCAATCGTGTATTTCTCGATCACCTTGGCCAGCGGCAGACGTCCCGCGTGATAAAGCTCCATAAGCGACAATGCCAGTTCGTTCTC
>CAZUUP010000031.1:0-19196 GCA_964623105.1 uncultured Akkermansia sp. | reverse complement strand
GGCGCACCTGCCCAAAGCCCCGGACCTCGAATTCTCCTGGCAGAAGGCGGAGCTGTTCCTGCGGTTCAAGTGCGACGTGCATCCGTGGATGTTCGCCTACGTCAGCGTGGTCGAGCACCCGTTCTTCGGAGTAACGGACGCCAATGGGAACCTCCAAATGCCCGCCCCGCCGCCGGGCCGTTACGAACTCGAGGCCGTTCACCGCAAGGCGGGCAGCCAGGTGCAGATGATCGAGGTGCTGCCGGGCCGGGATCTGGCGGTCGAGTTCACACTGGAGGCGCGGCCCTGAGCAGGGAGGCGGTGAGGCGGGAGAGGGAAAGGAGTTGCCTGCCCTGCGCATCGAAATTGGCGGGATCAAGCCAGCGCCGGAGGACCGGTTCGAGGCGGGGCCATTCGTCGTCGGTGATCGAATACCAGGCCGTATCGCGGCTGCGGCCTTTGATCACTTGCGCGTTGCGGAAAAGTCCCTCGTAGGAAAAACCGAGGCGCTGCGCGGCTCGCCGGGACGCCGCGTTGAGATGGTTGCATTTCCACTCGTAGCGGCGGTAGCCCAGGGCAAAGGCATGGCGCATCATGAGGTACATGGCCTCGGTGGCGGCGCGCGTGCCCTGGAGAAGCGGCGAAAAATTCAAATGCCCCACTTCGATGCTGCCGTTGGCAGGGACGATGTGGAGGTAACTGGCAACACCAGTCGCCTGTTGGGTGGCGAGATCGACGATGGCGAAGAAAAGCGGATCCGTCTGGGTGGGCCATTGGTTGACCCATGTCTCGTAAGCGGCAAAGTCGGCAAATGGTCCGTAGGAAAGGTAGGTCCAGTTGCGACCGTCGGGGTCGAGTTGGTTGGCGCGGTAAAGCTCGCGTGCGTGCCGGACGGGGTCGAGCGGTTCGAGCCGGCAATAATGACCGGTGAGGATTTCGCGCGCAGGTGCGGGCGGCGGACGCCAGTTGGGCACCAGCGGTCCGACCGGTTGGCCGAGGTTGTTTCGTTCAGGAACCATTTCGATTCGCCCAAGATTACGGCGGGATGTCCGGGCATTACGGTGCCCGGCCGATCAGTTGCCACCGGGTCGCCACAGCTGTGCGGCCACCATGGGAATCGGTGGCGGCGACCACAGCCCGAAGGAAGGAGCCAGCATCGGTCGGGGCGGTTGTGTAACGCGCCGACGACGCACCGGGAATGGAAACAGCGCCGCTGCCACGGGCATCAGAAGCGCGCTGCCACTCGAAGGAGAAGGTCAGACGGTCGTCGTCCGGATCGCTCCATCTGCCGGGACTGGTCACGATCTCCCGCCCGGCGACGAAACTACCGGCGAGGGTCGGACCCGCAGTGCTGGCAGCCGGGAGCAGGGAAATCTGGCTGGTGCGGAAATTTCCCGCGACGAGGTCAGGCTGACCGTCGCGGTTGAAATCGGCAGCAACGAGCGCTCGTGGATTGGTGCCGGCGGGAAAATCCTGCCGGGTTTGGAAGGTGGCATCGCCGTTGCCAAGGAGTACGGAAATGGTGTCGCTGGCGGAGTTGGCCACGGCGAGATCAAGCCGCCCGTCGGCATTAAAATCGGCGGCAACCAGCGTCCGCGGATTGCTGCCGGTGGGGTAGGCAACCGGGGGACCGAAGGTGGCCGGAAGCCGTCCCATCAGCACGCTAACATTGGCGCCGTTGCCGGAGGTCACCGCGAGATCGAGGAGTCCGTCGCCATTGAAATCCGCCGCGACGAGCGAACGTGGGCTTGGACCGGCGGGAAAATCGCTGCGCGAACGGAAGCTCGCGTTGCCACGATTGAGGAAGAGGGAAATCAGCGCGGTTTCCTGGTTGGCGACAGCAAGGTCGAGGCGTCCGTCGCGGTCAAAGTCGGCGGCAATCACCGCGATGGGGCCACGTGCAGTGGGAACCGTCAACCGCGGGAGGAAGGTGCCGTCGCCGCGGCCGAGCAAGATGGCGACTTTGTCCTCGGAATAGTTGGCGGTAATCAGGTCGGGCAGGGAGTCGCCGTTGAGGTCGGCGACCAGAACGTGGGCGGGGCCACGACCCACAGGAATGTTCACACGGGGGAAAAATTCGCCACCGGGCCGGGCCAAGAAGAGGCTGACAGAGCCGGCGCCGATATTGGCGGTGAGCACGTCGGGAAGTCCGTCGCGATTTATATCGGCGATGGCGATGCCGTGGGGGCGAGCCTCGGTGGCAAGATTTACGGGCGGCCGAAAGGTTCCGTCGCCCTTGCCGTGATGAATGGAGAGCGAATTGTCGGCATAGTTGGCGACGGCGAGATCCGCCAAGCCGTCGTTGTTGAGGTCAGCCGTGGCGATGGCTTGCGGTCCCCGGGCATTCGAGATGAGGGCGGGCAGGGCAAAGTGGTGGGAACCGTCCCCGGCGGGCGAGGGGGCGGAGTTGGCGACAGGCGACCAGGGGGAACTGGCGCTGGCCGCCGCTCCGGATGCATCGGTGGCGGTCACGGTGACACGCAGAAATCGATGGGCGTCGGCGACGGCCACGGTGTAGGTAGCGGCGGTTGCCACGCGGGTGGCGTCGGTCCCGTCAGCACGCGTGGCGCGATGCCATGCGAACGCAAAGGTGGTGGGTTGGCTCTCCGCGTCAGACCAGAATCCCGGACTCGCGTTCAGCTTCTGGCCGACCCGCACGATTCCATCCATGGCGGGCGGAAGCTGGTTGAAGGGCGGATCGTTCACGGCCTGGACTTGAACCGACTTGTGGACGGCTCCGCTACTGGCGCCAGTTGCATCGCGCAACAAAATTCGGATGCTGCGAGGGAGGCTGGAAGGGTGGTCGGACGGTGTATGAAAGGCTAGATGGCGGGTGACAGTCTGGACGTCGTTAGCGGTGACGGTCCGGGTGAATCGAATGGTGAGAGCCGATTGCTCCGGGTTGCTGGCCACAGTCGCGACCGTGGCGCCACCGACCGTGAGACTGGTCCCGGAAACAGCCAATCCGTCCAGAGTATCTGGCGCGACGTAGAACGAAAGCCGGTCTCCGGGGGCGTAATTGGCGGAGATTTCCGCGGTCAGTGTTGCATCGGCAGCAGGCGCAAGGGTGACGCGGGCTTCCGAAGCAACAAGGAGCGGCGGGGAGTTCTCCACGAACAAGAGCGGGGCGGTGTTGATGCCAAGGACCGGGTATGTGCCTTCGATCAGCAAGGCGCGGGGGACGGTGGCGGATTGCCCGTCGGGGTTGGTGATGACCAAGTCCCGCGGACCGGGCGCGGCGTCACCGGCGATGTCGAGAAAAAGCTGCGCCAAGGTGGGCGTGACAGCGACCACGCGATAATTGCCGACGCCGCTTGGGGAACCGCCCGTAAACGCAACCCGAAACCGGTTGGAAAAGCCGCTGCCTGGATCGTAAAAACCGGAACCGCTGAGCGTGAGAAAGACGCCCTGCATTCCCGGCCGGGCAACGGCACCGGGCGACGCAGCAGTGGGTGGGGGCGCGAGGATTTTGGCGACCCAAGTGCCCCAGATGTTGGCGGCGGGATCGCCGTCCGCCTTGGCGTATTGCTGGATGGTCCACAGACTCGAATCATCACGCGGATCGACGCTGGTGAAACTGTAGTCGCCCCAGCGATTGCGGTCGAGACGATCGAGGCGCTGGTAGGAACGTTCGCCGGATTTGATCGGGAGCACGTCCCGGAAGGTGTTGAGCGGGTCGGTCGCGAGACGGGAGGCGAAGGCGACGCCGGCGAAGGAGTCGGCGCTGGTCGTCGTAAAGCCGATGACGGCGTGCCCCTGTCCGTTCACAGCGATGGAGGGAGCGAGATAGAACGCAGGGTTCGCGGCGGCGTTGTCGTAGATGCGCCCGGACTGCCGAACCGAAGGCGAACCCGCGGCGAGATCCAGTTCCAACCATTCGATGGCCGAGCGGTCCGCGCGGATGGGGTCGCCAAAGCTGTTGACGCCGACGGTCCGGCAGGTCCAGAGCCGCTGATTGCGAACGACGGCGTTTTGCAGGCGGAAATCGGTGACGTCGAGCAAGGTGGCGGTGTCCCGGGCCGGCGCATCGGGCGGAAAGGCAAACGCCCCGGTGAAGATCGTTTTTGTCTCGCCAAGGCTGGGAATGCGCGAACCGGAAGCACCGCGCCATGTGAGCGTGAAGCACGTCAGATTGGCCGAATCAGTGGTGTCCAAGGTGAATGGCCACGAAGCGACAAACCACGCGGGCGCGGTGGGTGCGACCGGGTCAAAACTCAAGGCTGGCTGCGGGGTGGAGTAAACACCCTCCAGATTGGCAAACCGGAATTGCGCCGCCGGCTGGCCGGCGAGCAGTGGTCCCTTTTCGATCGCGACCAGACTGGCGAAGTTGTCGCCGACCGAGGAAAAGATGCTGACCGCGATGTAGATGCCATTGTCGTCTGTCCCGAGAGTGTCGAAATCCGAAAAATAGGTCCGGTCACCGGCCGGCACACCAACTCGGATCAGGTAGCGGGACCAGTCGCCAGTTGGGTCGCTCGTGGCGCTGATGGCCAGGATGAGTTCGTTGGCCGAACCCGATGGTTCGCCACGTTCGAGGGCCGTGGCGATCCAGCGACCGCTGCGACGGTCATAAAGAACGCGCGGATCGAAGCTGCCATTTCGCGGGTAGTTGATGCCGCCTTCGCTCAGTTGAAAAAAACTGTTGAGGGTGACGTGGCTCAGGCGGCGTCCACCGCGTTCAAAAACGGCGACGGAAGTGTTGATCACCTCGAGGAAGTGATCCGGGCCGATGGCGCCCATGGTATCGGGCGGGACGCTTCCGGTCCCGAAGTCGCGGAATTGATCCCGCAGGCTGAGGCCGGGAAAACTCGTGGAAATTGCGTGAGCGGGCGGGGCAAAAACGCGCGGTCCGTGGCCGCGCGGCGCCGCCCGCATGCTTTGCGCCTGCCGGCCACGCCACCGGGCAAAATGCGGCGTGGCATGGGTGTGGGTTTCCACAGTGTCAATTCTCGACGCGGCGCTTCGAGCGGCATCCCGCGCCAGCATTTGAGTCCAGCTATCCCGGTTCGGGACTGCCAGGTGAACCGCAGAGGCGGCGGTATCCGCCAGCACCGTCTGAACTGGTGCGGCAATCAGGCCGAGTGCTACCAGCAGAAGCAGCGTGATCCAGTTGCCTGTCGGTGTTCCGGCGGAGGCGGGCTTTACCACGTCGCCGTCCGGGCGGAGAGTGAGCAGCAGATGCCTCTTGATCGAGAAGAACCAGACGAAGTTCATCCTCAGAACGCGCCGTTTGAATTGGTCGGGATTTTCCAAAAAGGTAGGTGCAAGCTGGCCTAGCCTGTTCGGAGGGTACGCCGGAACGCTCCGAATGCAATTCTGTTTCCGCAGCCGGTGAGAAGAGGTTACTTCGGTCAACGCCACGCTCCCACTAAATTCTCCGTCCATGGCCGCGTCTCTCCCGGGTCCACCCGCTTCAGGAAACCCGGTCGGCACCGCCCGCACATCCCGCCCCGCCCCCTGCGCGCTCCGCGGAATTGACATCGCCTGTCCGGCTGGCACCTTCCGTCATATCCCTATGAAGTGGAGCCTCCAATTTCCTCGCTCCGGCCATCGCCGAACCGCATTTACGTTGATCGAACTGCTGGTGGTCATTGCCATCATCGGCATCCTCGCCTCCCTGCTGCTGCCGACCTTGGGCCGCGCCAAGATCAAGGCCAACAACATCAAGTGCGTCTCCAATCTCAAACAACTGGGCCTCGGGGTTATGTTGTACACGGGCGATTACAACGGCTTTTTCCCCTACGCCACGCCCGCCGTAAACTGGCCGCCGATGTCCTTCGTCAACACGTGGGCGCTCATGACCCACTACATCGCCACCAACAGCGGCTTCCACCTCTGCCCCGCCGACAAGGGACTGGCCTGGAACTACGATTGGTGCCTGGCCAATCCGGGTTTCGGCCTTACCACCAACGCCCTGCCCATGCCCAATTCCTACTATTACCCCACCCAATACTACCGGGATAACAACAACGGCGCACTCCAGATGCGCCACGAATCCGAGGTCGGCCATCCGACGCTTAAAGTGATGATGACCTGCTATGCCGGACCCGACGCGACGCCGCTGGGATCCAAGAATGTCGTCCACGGATCCGAAGGCCTGCCACTGCTCTTCGCCGATGGGCACTCCGGTTATGTCAATTACAACTCCCTGAATCAAACCGCGCCTTTCGGCCCATACAACTTTGATTGGACCGTCGGCGGATTAAAAGATGGCAAGGACTTGAAGTAGCCGCTCCACGTGCCCGCAAACTCCACCCCATCCCCGAGTTGCCCCACCTGTAATCCCATGAAATCCCTCGCCTGCCTGTTTCTGTTCAGCCTGCTCGCCGGCGACCTCGTCGCTGCGCTGCCACCCCACGGTGCGCGAGACGTCGGCGCCGCACGCATCAACATCACCCCCGGCTACCCGGTCCGCCTCACGGGCTACGGCGGACGCCGCACCGTCTTCGAGGGCGTCGAGCAACCCATCTGGGCCAAGGCGCTGGCCATCGGCAGCGACGCCGAGGAACCCGCGGTTCTTGTGACGGTGGACAACTGCGGAGTGCCCGCCAGTTTGCGGGAAGCCGTCCTGAACCGGTTGCGCGGAAAGACCAGGCTCGCCAACGAACGTTTCGCCATCTGTTCCAGCCACACCCACTGTGCCCCCGCCGTGGTCGGATTCGCGCCCAACATCTTCAGCATGGACATTCCGGCTGAAGATCAAAAGGGCATCGAGCGCTACACCGCCGACCTGATCAACCACCTCGAGAAGGTGGTCCTCGACGCCCTCGCTGCCCGTCGGCCTGCCACCCTCGGTTGGAGCGTAGGCAAGGTCGGCTTCGCCATGAACCGCCGCCTGCCACTCCTGCAAGGCTACCAGAATTCACCCTATCCCCAAGGCCCCACCGATCATGCGTTGCCCGTGCTGCGCGCCACGGACAGCAGCGGCAAGGTGATCGCCATCTTCACCAGCTACGCCTGTCATTGCACCACCATCGGCTTCAACCGCGTCCACGGCGACTGGGCCGGCTGCGCCCAGGAATTCCTCGAACGCGACCAGCCGGGCGCGGTCGTACTCACCGCGTTGGGCTGCGGTGCCGACCAAAATCCCTACCCCCGCGGCACCTACGAACTGGCCCGACAGCACGGTCGCGAACTCGCCGGCGAGGTCGGCCGGCTGTTGACCGCCCCCTTTACCCCCCTTCCCGGGAAACTCGACTGCCGCACGGAAAACCTGGAACTGCCCTTCGACACCCTGCCCACCCGCGCCGAGTGGGAAGAGAAGGCCCGCAGCAAATCCGCCAACACCGCCTACCACGCCCGCAAAAACCTCGACCGCCTCAACCGCGGGGAAACCATCCCGACCCACCTTCCCTACATGGTCCAGACCTGGTCGTTTGGCCCGGATCTCCTCATGGTCTTCCTCCCCGGCGAAGTCGTCGTGGACTATTCTCTGCGCCTCAAATCCGAACTCGACCGCTCCCGCATCTGGGTCAATGCCTACGCCAACGACGTCCCGTGCTACATCCCCTCGCGCCGCGTCGTCGAGGAGGGCGGCTACGAGGGTGCCTCGGCCATGCTGTTCTACGACCGCCCGACCCGGTTTCGGGACGATGTCGAGGACATCATCATCGAGGGAGTTCGGGCCATTACGCCCCGACATTTCGAACGCCCGCCCCTCCCGGCCTTTCCCCGCCCGCGCTGAAATCCGCAGCCGTCCCAGCCCCGCAAACCCAGCGGCGTTGCCCCCTCCTTTCGCGGTAAAACCGGCCCCTTGCCTGAAATGCCCGCGTTCCCCGGCTCCACACCTGAACGCGCAAAGGCCTGTCGGAAGCCCAAACGCCGGAGAGTTTGCGTTTGACCCGCTTTGCGTCAGCCGATTACTGTCCGCCCTCTTTAACTACTATGTTTGGGACAATACGCCGCCACCAAAACTGGCTCTGGATCGTGATCATCGTGGTGATCATCATCAGTTTCGTCGTTTTCTTCACGCCCGATGCCGGTCGGCGCGGCTTCGACGACTCTGATTTCGGCACGATCAACGGACGCAAACTCACCGTCCCCGAACTTCAGGCCGCCCGTAAAGACCTCATGCTCCTGTCCCGCTTCAACACCGGCGACTGGCCCAAGAGCGACACCTTCCGCGAGAATGAGGTCAAACAGCGGGTGCTCATGCTCGACCTCGCCAAGAAATACGGCATTCAGATTGGCGACGACGCCATTGCCCAGCAAATCGAGGGCATTTTCAAGGATCGCGCCACCGGCGCCTTCAACAAAAACGCCTACAACGGGTTCGTCGAAAACGTCCTGCCCACCGGCCGTCTCGTCGAGGCCGACCTCCACAACTTCATCCGCCACGAACTCCAGCGCCACCAGCTCAACCTGCTGGTCGGCCTGAGCGGGCGCCTCGTACCCGGCCGCGCCATCGAGCCCATGTTCCGCCGCGAAAACGAGGAATTCGCCACGGAGGCCGTCTTCTTCAATTTCTCCAACTACCTCGCCTCCGTCAGTATCAAGACCAACGAACTGAACCAGTTCTTCACCAACCGCCTTTCCATGTATCGCATCCCCGAGCGCGTGCAGGTCGCCTACATTCACTTCGCACCCTCGAATCACTTCGCCACCGCCGAGCAAACCCTCGCCAAGGACACCAACCTCACCGCGACCATCGAGGCCACCTACCAGAAGGCCGGCACCAACGCCTACACCGATGACAAAGGCGTGACGCTCTCCGCCGACGCCGCCCGTAAAAAAATTCGCGAGGAAATGCGCGACCGCCTCGGCATGGAATCCGCCCGTAAACAGGCCACCGAGGTCGCCAATGAATTGTTCGGGATGCAACCGCTCGCCGCCACCAACCTCTACAAGATCGCCGTCCAGAAGGGTCTCGCCGTCAAGCTCACCGAGCCGTTCACCGAGTCCGAAGGCCCCAAGGGCATCCGCGCCTTCTCCTTCCCGCGCGCCGCCTTCCGCCTCACCGACCAGGAACCCCTCGCCGAACCCGTCACCGGCTCCGACGGCATTTACCTGATGGCCCTCAAGAGCCGCCTTCCGTCCGAGGCCCCGACCATGGCCGCCGTCGAAGCCAAGGTCACCGAGGACTATCGCAAATCCCAAGCGCAGGAAATGGCCCGCACCGCGGGAATGTCATTCGTCCGCAGCGTCACCAATTCGCTCGCTCAGGGCAAAACCTTCAAGACCGCCGCCGCCGAGGCCAAACTCGAACCGGTCGAACTGCCCAAGTTCTCGCTCGGTACGCGGGAGCTCGAGAAATTCGAGGACCGCGTCAGCCTCCCCATGATCAAGGACAGCGTCAGCCGCATGACCGCCGGCTCCGCCAGCAATTTCATTCCCACCCGCGAGGGCGGCATGGTCGTGTACCTCAAGGCCCGCATTCCCGCCTCCGAGCAAAAGCTCACGGATGAATTCCCCGCCTTCCTCGAGGAGGTGCGCGAATCCCGCGAAAGCTCGGCGTTCGGCGAATGGTTCTCCCAACAGGTGAACGCCGCCGGGCTCAACACCCAGCCCGCCAATCCCCGCGGCGGCCGCTGACCAGGCTCCGCGCTTCGCACTTCCCGTGGCTGATTGCTCTCGCATCGCGTCGCACCGCCGAGACGGGCGGCGCTGCCGGACCAGTAGTTCCCTGCCATGCCACTTGCCATGAGAAAGCCCTCGAAACTGGTCATCTTCCTGACCGTCTTCATCGACTTGGTCGGGTTTGGCATCGTTCTCCCCCTCCTGCCCATCTATAGCAAAAATCTCGGGGCCAGCGGCTTCGCCATCGGTGCCATCATGGCGGCCTACTCCGCCATGCAGTTCCTCTTCGCCCCGCTTTGGGGCCGCCTGTCCGACCGCATCGGCCGCCGACCCGTGCTGCTGGTCAGCATCGCCGGTTCCGCCCTGTCCTACGGACTCTTCGCCTACGGCTCCACCCTCGCGGGCAACGCCGGCCTCACCATTCTCCTGATCTCCCGCATCCTGGCCGGCATCGGCGGTGCCAACATCTCCGTCGCCCAAGCCTACATCGCCGACATCACCCCGCCTGAAAAACGCTCGCAGAGCATGGGCCTCATCGGCATGGCCTTCGGCCTTGGCTTCATCTTCGGCCCCGCCATCGGTGCTCTCGCCCTCCGGTGGTTCGGCATTCAAGGCCCCGGCTGGATGGCCGCCGGATTCTGCATCTTCGACTTCTTCCTCGCCCTGCTGATCCTCGGTGAAAGCTGGAACCCCGGCGCCGCCCCCGCCACCCAACGCCCCCGGTTTCAGCAATGGTCACACACGCTCGCCCAACCCAAGGTCGGCCTGCTCATCGGCCTGTTTTTCCTCGCGACCTTCGCCTTCACTTGTTTCGAAACCACCCTCGGCCTCCTTGTGGCCCGCAACTTCAACCTCGACGCCGGCAAGGCCGAGGACGCCAAAGCCATCGGTTATCTCTTCGCCTATTGTGGAATCATCGGCGCCTTCGTCCAGGGCGGCGCCATCGGTCGCGCCGTGAAAAAGTTGGGCGAACCGCGCCTCATCGCCATCAGTCTCTTTCTCACCGCCGCCAGCCTCGCACCCCTGCCCTTCGCCACCGGTTGGACCGGGCTCCTTGTGGCTCTCGCGCTGCTCGCCATCGGTTCCAGTCTGGCCCGCCCGCCCATTTTTGGGATGATCTCCATCCTCACTCCGGCCCACGAACAAGGCGGCACCATCGGCGTCGCCCAGAGCATCGGCAGCCTCGCCCGCATCGCCGGACCCATCTTCGCTGCCACCCTCTTCGCGGTGGACCCCAAGATTCCCTATCTTGCCTGCGCCGGCATTTCCCTCGTTGCCGCGGTGATCGCGTGGGCAAAACTTCAGAAACCTGCTCCCGCCCCGACTGTTTGAAGTTTGAATCCGGCCTCCCCCGTTCGGCCCTGACAACATGGCCCAGTTGACGGTGGCTTGCTGAATTCCCACGAACCGTCCTCCTCGCCTCCTTCCGCGCATCGGCAAGTTGCCACCCGCTCCGGACGCGACACCCCGCTCAGGTTCCATCACTCCGCCGGCGTCTCACACCGGCACGCCCGCCGTTTCCACTTCCGGCTCCATCCACTTCCCATGCTCCTTGATCAGATCCACCAGGCGCTCCACCGCCTCCGACTCCGGGATGTTGAACTTCACCGGCTTCTTCCCGACATACAGATTGATCTTGTTCGGCGCACCGCCCACATACCCGAAATCCGCATCCGCCATCTCCCCCGGCCCGTTCACGATGCAACCCATGATCGCAATCTTAACCCCCTTCAAGTGCTCGGTCCGCGCTTTGATCCGCGCCGTGACCGTCTGCAAATTGAACAACGTCCGCCCGCAACTCGGGCACGCCACATAATCCGTCTTGAAACTCCGGCAACCCGCCGCCTGCAAGACGTTGTACGCCAGCCGCAATGACAGCCCCGCACCGCTCTCCCCGCGCACCAGGATCGCGTCACCAATCCCGTCCGCCAGCAGCGCCCCCAGGTTCACCGCCGCCCGCAACAACGCCACCTCGGGTGTCAACGGCACCGGCTCGAAGCTCAGGCAATCCTTCAGCAGAATCGGGTTCCGCCTCCCCAACCGCCGCAAGCGCGCCGCAAGCACACGAAACGCCGTGATCGGCGGCAGCGCCACGCCATCCCGCACCGTCACCAGTTGCGAATCGCAGTTGATCTGCTCGCTGCGAAGTTCCTGCGTCGGATCGAGTTCGAGCACATTCAAATCCTCGTAAACCGCCTCGGGCCTCACATCCGCTTTCGGCGAAATCTTCGGCGCCACCCTTTCCATCGTCGCCCGCGTTACAACCACGCGCACCAGTTGCTCACCGCCACACTTCACAGCGTCACCCAAATCCGCCTCCACCGTGTCCCGCCGCTCGTAAGCAAAGGGATCGTAGGACAGCGGCAGGCTCAGGTAGGGCGCGCCGTCCTCAGCGCGCCGCACCCCGCCCACGGCGCCCGTCCCTGCGAGATCACTGCTCCCTGCCCGATTCGCCAGCACCGGCACCTGCGCCAGAAGATCATTGCACACCGCAATCTCCCGTGGACTGTCCTCCGTGAGCGAAACGCGGATCGTGTCCCCCAGACCGTCGCACAACAACGAGCCGATCCCGATGGCCGACTTGATGCGCCCATCCTCGCCCTCGCCCGCCTCGGTGACCCCCAGGTGAATCGGGTAATTCCAGTCCGGCCCCTCCTGCTCGAGTCGCGCCACCAGCAACCGGTAGCACTCGATCATCACCTTCGGGTTCGATGATTTCATCGAAAACACGAAGTTGTGATAATCCAGGCTGCGCGCTATCCGGGCAAACTCCAGCGCGCTCTCGACCATCCCCAGCGGCGAATCGCCGTAGCGGTTCATGATGCGGTCCGACAACGAGCCATGATTGGTCCCGATGCGCATCGCCCGCCCCAGTTCCTTGCACAACCGCACCAACGGGGAAAACTTCTCCTCAATCCGCTTCAATTCCTCCGCATAGGCGTCGTCCGTGTATTCCTTCACCGCGAATTTCTTCGAATCCGCATAATTGCCCGGATTGATCCGCACCTTCTCCACCCACCTCGCCGCCTCCATCGCCGCCTCGGGCTTGAAGTGGATGTCCGCCACGATTGGCACCCGGCAATCGCGCTGCCGCAATTCGCGCACGATGTTCTCCAGGTTTGCCGCGTCCTTCACCGTCGGCGCCGTGATGCGCACGATCTCGCAACCCACCGCCACCAACTCCAGCGTCTGCCGCACGCACTCCGCCGTGTCCATCGTGTCGCAGGTCAGCATCGACTGCTTCACCACGGGATGGTTCCCGCCAATGACCACGCCGCCCCGCCCGGGTTCACCCACCACAACCTCACGCGTCCGACGACGGTGAAAAACAAACGGATTCTCGCAATATCTCATGGTTTGACAGGGGCGGGCGCGGGCGCGGGCGCGCCCGGTTCCGGTGCCGGCTCGCGCTGCTCGATGCTTTTTTCCTGCGTGAACATGTGCCGGAAAAGCGGGATGCGTTTGATGTCAAAAAAAGTCACGTACAACATGAACGAAATCAGCATCAACGCGAAGCCCGTCGTCAGGTATTCCTGCAATTTCACGCTCAACGGGCGCCGCCGGATCTTTTCCAGGATCGCCATCACGATGTGCCCGCCATCCAGCACCGGAATCGGCAGCAAATTCAGCACGGCGAGGTTGATGTTTAGCAGCACCAGAAATTTCAACGCCAGCCGGTAATCCGTGTTCACCTGCGCGCCCAGCACCGCCAGAATCCCCACCGGCCCGCTCAGATCCTTCGCTCCCACCCCCGTCTGCTTCGAGTTGATCAAAGCCCCGAGCGTTCCAACCATCTGATCCCACACCTCCCCGATCAGCTCCCAAGGCAGCGGCCCCGGACGCATCACTTCATACACATCCTTCGCGTTGCTACCCACCTCCACCGAGATGCGCCCGATGTTGGCCACCGGATCCAGCATCGGCGTGACCTTCAGTTCCACCTTCTGCCCGCCGCGCTTGACGATCATCGTCGTCTCCTGCCCGCCGCGCTTCTTGATCAAGTTGATGAACTGCTCCCGCCCAAAAACCGAAACCCCGCCAAACGAAACCACCTCGTCCTCCGCCTTCATCCCCGCCGCCTCCCCCGGACCGCCGGGAAGAATCCGCTTGAGCACCGGATGATCGCGCGGTTCGAGATTGAGCATCTTCAAACCCACCTGGTTGTTGACCTTTGCCGTCAGTTGATAGGTCTTGCGCTGCCCGGCACGCTCGATCTCCACAGGCAGGACACTCGTCGGCGCGAGGAACGTGATCGTGTGCACGTCCTCCCACGACCGCACCTTCTTGCCATTGACCGACACGATCCGGTCCCCGGCCGCAATCCCCTGCTTCGCTTCGTCCGATCCCGGCTCCACATAACCCACGATCGATGGATTCACCTTCACCGGCAGGCCCACCACATACAGCAAACCTGCAATCGCAAACGCCAGCACCACGTTCATGAACGGCCCCGCAAACGCCACCAATATCTTGGAAAACGGATCCGCCGGCGGAATCTTCTCCGCACCCTCCGCCGCGCCCTCGATCGCCTCGGACGTCACCATTTGCGGCAGCTTCACGTAACCGCCCGCTGGAATCCACCGCCACGAATATTCGATCCCATCCTTGGTCCACCCAAAAATCTTTGGCCCGAAGCCGATGGCAAACGCCTCGACCTTCAACCCGCGCCGCCGCGCCATCCAGTAGTGACCGAATTCATGGACAAATATTGCGGCGCCAAACAACAGCACCACACCCACCACCACGTAGATGAAATTGAGGATTAACATGTAGCAAACCGCCGCAGTAACACCCGCGACCCCGCAAACCTAATGACCGCCCCCCGTCATGGCAACTTTCGATCACACCCCCCGCAAACGCGCCCCTTCCCGATCGGCGCCCAAACCACCCGCCTCCTCCCGTGGAAAAACGCCAGCTTAAGCGACAATGCCCCTTCCTCCGCCAGGTTGCCCCCAACACTTCTCTTTGCGTCTTTTTGCGCTTTTTGCGGCAATTCCGTTTCGCAATTTGGGTTTAAACCAACCCCGCCGCAGCCCACCGGGCCCAACCGTCCGCCGCCAGAATCTGCTCCAGACTCGGATGCGCCACCCAGTCATGCCGGTCCATCACCCGCCCCACCAAACTCGTGATGTCCTCGAACCCAATCTTCCGGTTACAAAATGCCTCGACCGCCACTTCGTTCGCCGCGTTCAACACCGCCGGCAGGGTCCCTCCCCGCTCGCCCGACCGCCGCGCCAGCTTCAGCGCCGGGAATCGTTCCACATCCGGCTCCTCGAACGTCAGACTCCCGATCTTCGCCAGGTTCGTTTGCACCCGCGCGCTGCCCACCCGCGCCGGATACGTCAGCGCATACTGGATTGGCAGGCACATGTCCGGCGTGGACAACTGCGCGATCATCGAACCATCCACGAATTCCACCATCGAATGCACCACGCTCTGCGGATGCACCACCACCTTCACCCGGTCCATCTCGATGTCGAACAACCACCGCGCCTCGATCATCTCCAGTCCCTTGTTGAACAACGTCGCCGAATCAATCGTGATCTTGCGCCCCATCACCCACGACGGATGCTTCAACGCCCGTTCCACCGTGATCCCGGCAAACTCCGCTTTCGGCGTCATCCGAAACGGTCCCCCCGAAGCCGTCAACCACAGGCTGCGCACCGATTCCGTCGGCTTCCCGTCCAGACACTGAAAGATTGCCGAATGCTCGCTGTCCACCGCCAGCACGCGCACCCCATGCTTGCGCGCCTCGTTCATCACCGTCTCACCCGCCATCACCAGGATTTCCTTCGATGCCACCGCAATGTCCTTCCCCGCGCGAATCGCCGCCAGCGCTGGCTGCAAACCCGCCGTCCCCACAATCGCGATCAGCACAATGTCCGCCTCCGGCAGTGTCGCCAACTCGATCAGCCCCGCATCCCCCGCCACCACCCGCACCCCGTCCCCCAACCGCTCCGCCACCACCCCCGCCTTCGTTGGATCACTGATCGACACCACCACCGGCCGATGCGCACGCGCCTGCTCCACCAGCAAATCCACATTGTTTCCCGCCGCCAGCCCCACCAGCCGGATCTGTTGCGGCAAATCCTCCGCCACCTTGATGGTGCTCGTCCCAATCGACCCCGTGCTGCCCAGCAAAACCACGTTCTTCATTGCCATATCCCGCTCACCCATAAATCAAACCCACCACCCGCCGGCGACGACATCGCAGCAGCCGATGCCAAGATGCAGACCGCCCCGCCACCCCAGCACCCACACATCACCCACCGCCACCCCCAAGTCTCCCCCCCCAAACCGCCCTCTTCGTCCCCCTTCCCCTTCCCCATTCCCCATTCGCCATTCGCCATTCGCCGTTCGCCGTTCGCCGTTCGCCGTTCGCCAATCACAGATCCCGCGTCAACACATGCCGCAGATACAAATACATCAGCGGCGCATTGAACAGCAGACTGTCCAGCAAATCCAAAATCCCTCCAATCCCCGGAAACAACTTTCCCGAATCCTTCAATCCCGCCTCCCGCTTGAAGAGCGACTCGATCAAATCCCCGATCACCGCCCCCAGACTCAGCACCACCCCGATGATCACCGAGTGCAGCAGCGTCATCCCCACCAACCGCCCACCCGCCAGATGCGCAAACACCACGCTCGCCCCCGTTGACACCACGATCGCCCCGCCGAACCCCTCCCAAGTCTTCCCCGGACTAATCCGAGGAATCATCTTGTGGCGACCGATCATCGAACCCACGCAATAAGCCCCCACATCGCTGAACTTCGTCACCACGATGAAAAACAGCACGTAATAAGTCCCCTTCCCCTCCGCAAACGGGAAAAACTGGATCTTCTGAATGAAATTCAGCAGCCACGGCACATACATCAACCCAAACAACGTTGTCGAAATCGCCAGGATTCCCGCCGTGTTGCTCTTCGACACGAACTGTCGCACGCACAACCCCAGCACGAACAAGATCAGAAAACTCGACTCGAAATCATTCGCCTTCCCCGGCAACTCCCGGTGTACCGGCAAGACCCCCGTCAACGCGAGGAACGTCCCCGCGATCAACAACAGCCCGCCAAAAATCCCCCACGGCTTGAAACACACCAGATCCCGCTTCGCCACCAGATCGTAAAACTCCGTCAACCCCGCCCACGTCAGCAGCAGCATCAGCCCGAGAAACACCCCGTTGGAGACCGCCTCGTTCCCCGAGAACATCGCCGTCAAGACGATGGTCCACAAAATAACCGTGCTCGTCAGCCGACGGACAAATACCTGCCCCTTCGAAAGGGCCGGCCCGGCGGACGGCGGCGGCGTTGTCGTGGCTTCAGCCATGCACCGCCAGAATAAGTCCCTCCCCCGTCGAGTCGAGCGGATTAGCGGTTCCGGCCGGGTTCCAACGCGGATTTTCCGGCCGCGGCCCCCGGCACCGCCAACCTCACTCCACCCGGCTCAAGCCCTTGCCGCGGACCACTTCGCCGATGATCCAGGCCGGATGCTTTTCCGCCCGAATCGCCTTCAACACCGCGTCCGCCTTGTCGGCCGCAACGACAACCACCATCCCGATGCCCATGTTGAACACCTGGTACAGCTCCGCCTCCGGCACCCCGCCCTTGGTCGCCAGCATCTGGAAAATCGGCAGCATCTCCCACGTCCCCTTGCGAATGACCACGTCGCACTTCGCCGGCAGCACGCGGGGAATGTTGTCGATGAACCCACCCCCGGTGATATGCGCCAGCGCCCGGATTGGCAGGCCGCCCGCCACCGTGCCCGTCGCACGGTTGAACCGCTTCAGCAACCGCTGTACCAGCATCCCGTAGCTGACATGCACCTTCAGCAACTCGTCGCCCAGCGTGTTGCCCAATTCCGCCACCCGGCTCGACGGCTTGAGCCCCAATTGCTCGAAGAAGATCTTCCGCGCCAGCGAGTAGCCGTTCGTGTGCAACCCGCTCGACGCGATGCCAATTACCGCATCCCCCGCCTTCACCGTCTTCTGCCCGTTGAGCATCCGCCCCTTCTCGACCACGCCCACAATCGTTCCGCTCACGTCATATTCGCCCGCCTGGTAGAAACCCGGCATCTGCGCCGTCTCGCCACCGATGAGCGCACAATGATTCTCCGCGCACGCCCGGGCAAAGCCCTTGATGATCTCCGTGAAAACGTGCGGCTCCAACCGTCCGGTACCGAGGTAATCGAGAAAGAAAAGCGGCTCCGCGCCCAGCACGGCGATGTCGTTGACGCAATGATTGACCAAGTCCTGTCCGATCGTGTCGTGCCGGTCCATCGCAAAGGCAATCTTCAACTTCGTGCCCACGCCATCCACGGAGGAAACCAGCACCGGCTCCCGATACTTCTTCGTGTCGAGCGCAAATAACCCGCCAAATCCCCCAACCTTGCCGAGCACCTCCCGGCGATGGGTCGAGGCGAGCAACTGCGGCAACGTGGCCTTCACCCGATTGCCCAGATCGATGTCCACCCCCGCCGCTGCGTATGCTTTCTGTTTCATGTTTGCACCTGTAATGATTCTTGGCCCTGACGGTGGGTGGTCTCCGCGGCGGCGCTTCCCCGCCCCGATCGCCACGGACCGTCGCACGGCCGGTTCGACCCGGTCCCGCCGCTAGAGCAGCCGCGGTTGGAGGTCTTCCTTGGCCAGCGCCTCCCCGAGGCTTTCCACCCTCGCCCGCCGGCGTTCCATGATGTTCTTCTCCAGTCGCGGATCGTATTTCACCGGGTAAACCCCGTCGTAACACGCCATGCAAAATGAACTGCGCGGCAGTTCGGTCGCGGCCACCAGACCGTCCTGGGAAAGGTAATGAAGCGAGTCGGCGTTCAGATAGGTCCGAATGTTGTCCAGCGAGTAGTTCGCCGCCATCAACTTGCTGCGATCCGGGAAATCAATGCCGTACACGCATGGATTCATGTGTGGTGGACAGCTCACCAGCACGTGAACCTCTTTCGCGCCCGCCTCCTTGAGGTTGTTCACCCGCGTCTTGCAAGTCGTCCCCCGCACGATCGAATCGTCCACGATGATCACCCGCTTGCCGCGCACCAGCTCGCCGATGAGGTTGAGCTTCACCCGCACATTGAAATCCCGGATGAGCTGCGACGGCTGGAGAAAACTGCGCCCCACGTAGTGATTGCGCACAAACGCCATCTCGTACGGGATCCCTGACTCCAGCGAATAACCCAGTGCCGCGCAATTGCCGCTGTCCGGCACCGGCACCACGATGTCCGCCGGAATCGGATTCTCCCGCGCCAACTGCCGCCCCATCTCCACCCGGACCTTGTACACGTTCCGGTTGTTGATCGTGCTGTCCGGGCGCGAGAAATAGACATACTCGAAGATGCAAAACGCCCGCCGTTCGTGCTCGGGAAAGGCCTGGATGCTGCGCAGACCGTCCTTGTTAATGATCACGATCTCCCCCGGTTCCACGTCCCGGATGAATTTTGCGTGAATCAAATCCAGCGCACACGTCTCGCTCGACAGCACCCACGCGCCATCCACCTGCCCGATGCACAGCGGCCGGAATCCATGCGGATCACGAAGGCAGATCAATTCGGGCTCGGTCATGATCACCAGCGAATACGCCCCCTCGATCCGCCGGATGCTCTGCAACAGGCTGCTCTCCCCGTCCTGCGCCGGTTGGGCCATCAGATGCAGGATGATCTCACTGTCCACCGTGGTCTGAAAGATCGAGCCCCGCGCCTC
>CAZUUP010000030.1:10014-19331 GCA_964623105.1 uncultured Akkermansia sp. | reverse complement strand
GCCGCCCGCGGCGGCGTAGAGGTCTTTGCCCATTTTGCCTTTGGCGGGTTCGACGTGGCAGCGGGCGCAGTCGCCTTTGAAGACGGCCTGGCGGTCGTTCATGGCGACGATCATGTTGCGCTGGCGGTTCATGTCCACGCCGGCGGCTGGTGCCTGGGCGGCGGGTTCGGGGATGTTGACGCGGATGATGAGGGGCTTGTAGCCGGCGGAGGTGTCGAGGGTGATGCTTTTGGTGAGCATGCCCCATTTGTTGCGGAGGTCCACGTTGACCTGGATGTTGCCGGTGTCGCCGGGGGCAAGGTTCCAGGGCTGGCTGGGCAGCTTGGCGACGGTGCAGCCGCAGGAGCTGTTGACGGCTTTGATGACGACTGGGGTGGGGGAGGAGTTGGTGATGGAGAAGGTGAAGGAGGTGTTTTCCTGGCCGGCCCGAGCATCCTGAGTCTTCATGGTGGCGTCGAAGGAGAGCGGGAAAGGTGGTTCGGGCGGCGGCGGCGTGAATTGCGGTGGCGCGGCAGCCTGTGCCCGCGCGGCGGGGACGACACCGGAGCCGAACTGAGTCGCCAAGGTGGCGATGAGCAAGAGCATGAGCCTCATGGGTGGGGATGTTAACACGGGAGGAAGGAATTGGAAGGTGGAATTTGGCGGGCGGCGGTGATTTGGGGGTGAAGTGGCGGTGGGGGAGGTCAGGTGGGAGGGGGGGAGGGGGGGGCAAGGGCGCGACGGTGATCGGGGAATGGGAATTGGAGAGTGCGCAGGGGGCCGTGCGGGGTGAGACGGAACCAGAGGAACAGGCTGAAGCCGGGGCGAAGTTTGGCGCGGTGGCGGGGTGAACGGGCGCAGCGTTGGAGATCGGCGAGGGTGAAGCGGAGTCGGAGCATGATCAGGCGGCGGCCCGGGCGGGCGGCGCGGAGGGCGGTGGATTCGTAGCGGATGAGGTCGGCGATCCAATTGGGCAGTGGCGTGGGGGGTGCCGATCCGGCTGGGTGCAGCAGGTGGTCGGAAAAGCGCAGGGCATCGTCGGAGTGGCGGCGGGGGGAAAGGAGCGGTGCGGTTTCGGTCCAGGCGCGGAAGCGCAGGGGGAACTGGCGTCCGAGGGCGCGGCGGGTGAGCGGGAGGAGTTTGGCGGTGTCGGCGAGGCGTTTGGCTTGGAGGGATTTTGCGAAACGGGTGATTTCGTCGCGAGGAAGGGTGCCGGCTTGCGGGAGGGCGGCGGGGGAAAGGGAGAGTTGGGCGGCGAGGGCGGCGGGTTGGGTGAAGAATTGCTCGCGGACGCGGGCGTCCGTGTAGAGATGCGCGAGCAGGCGCTGGGTTTCGGCTAGTCCCATCGGTGGTGGCGGCGACCGAGGTCGCGGGCGCGGGCGAGTTCGGCGGCGAGTTCGACGAACGGGGGGAGGTTTTCGTCGCGTTCGAGGATGACGCCGCGGACGGGGGCGTGTTGGATGACGTGGTCGAGGAGGGCCCAGACTTCTGGTGGCGTGGGTTGAGAATGGCTGTCGATGAGCTGGCCGGCTTGGGTGTGGCCGCCGGTGAAGTGAAGTTGCACGACGCGTTCGAGCGGGAGTTGTTCGAGGAGATCGAGGGGGTCGGTGCGGTGGTTGGTGCAGTTGGTGTGGAGGTTGGTGACGTCAAGGAGCAGGCCGCAGCCGGTGGCGTCGAGGAGGGCGGAGAGAAAGGCGGGCTCGGACATTTCGGCACCGGGGAGATGGACGGAGAAGGTGATGTTTTCGAGAATCAGAGGCGTGGTGATCTGACGACGAGCTTGGGCGACGTTGGTGGCGAAGGCGTCGATGGCCTCGCGGGTGAAAGGGAGGGGGGTGAGGTGGCCAATCTCAATGCCGCCGGCGCGGGTGAAGGCGATGTGCTCGCTCCACCACGGCGGATCGAGGCGCGCGACGAGGCGCGCGAATTCGTCGAGGTAGGCGTGGTCGAGGCCGTCGGCGCTGCCGAGGGAGAGGTTGAGTCCGTGGGGTATGAGGGTGAAGTGTTCGGCGAGGAGATCGAGTTCGGCGGATTTTTCCGGGGTGGGATCGAAGTAGTGGTCGGCGATGATTTCGAGGAAGTCAACGGTGCCGGGATGGAGGAACAGGTCGCTGCGAAAGGGTGCGCGGAAGCCGAGGCCGACGCCGAGGGCGGGCAGTGGGGATGGCGGGCAGAGAGCTTCGGCGGGGGAGGCGGTAGGCGGCGTCGGGGGAGCGGGCATGATGGGTTCAGTCCCCGCCGCAGCCGCCGCAACCACCGCCGCAGCCGCCGCCACCGCAACTGCTGCCGCTGCTGCAACCGCTGCTGCTGCAGGAACTGGTGGAGGATTGTGGCGGAGGGACGAAGGCGTGGGCGTAGTTTTTCCAAGGAGTTTTGGAAAGGATGGCGGTGCCGTAAACGGCGGCGAGGATCAGGAGGGCGTCGGCGGCGAGGTGACTGGCGGGTTCGAGGGCGGAGCGTTCGCGAAGTTTGTCGAAGGCGAGTTGAAGTTTGGCGAGGTAAGCACGGCCGCGAGCGCTGGTGTGACGGCAGGCAGTGCCGACGATGAACAGCAGGACGATGGTGGAGATGATGCCGAGGGCGACGAGGAATCCGACATTGGTGCGGCCGCGTGAGAGGGCGATGCACAGTTTGTAGCCGCCGAGGCCGAGGATGAGGGCGGCGGCAGCGAGCCCGGATGAGATGGCGGCGCTGGCGACTGTGGGCGGGCACAGGAGGAATTCGGCGTGCAGTTTTTGTTCGTAGGCCTTGGCGAGGCGTTCGAGGAGCGGCCCGCTGGCGGCGAGTTTGGCGGCAAGCCAGGCGTGCCGGGGTTCGGCGAAGAGGTCGAAAATTTCCTTTTCGACAGGCGAGAGGTGCCGGGGATCGGGATGGGTTGGGGCCTGGCCGATTTGGGGTGGAGCGCCGCGGAGTTCGAGATACTTACGGTCGATCAATCCGAGGATGAGGACGTGGATGAGTTCCTGGTGTTGTCCGCGCAGGAAGGCGATTTCGAGCGGGTCAACTTTGGCGGGGACGGGCGGGGGTTGGAGGGGCCGGGTGGTATCGCGGGAGCGGAGGTAGAGGCGCAGGCCCACAAGGGTTGCGAGGATGATCAGGGAGTAGAGGATGAGGAAGTCGGGTCCGCGCAGGTCCGCGATGGGATTGTGCAGCAGCCAGTTCATGACCGGGATCAGAGTTTGGTGGTGAGGCGGGCGGCCTGGTCGATGGTTTCGAGGAAGGCGGCGAAGAGTCCCTTGAGCGCGGGGGAGTCGGGCTTGAGTTCGCCGCGTTTGAGGGCGAGGAGGTCGCGGAGGAGTTGAGCGTTGAGGCCAAGCTGGCTGGCGGTGGCGACGGTGGCGGATTTGCTGGCGGGGCGTTCGCCGGACTTGAGTTCGATGAGGGCGGCGAGGGTGGAGAGGAAGGAGGAGATGGAGTGGGTAAGGTTGTCCTCGAGTTGTTCAGGGTGCTGGCCGCGCTGGAGGTAGAAGGAGCGGAGGCGCAGGAGGAGGTTTTGCAATTCGCGGGCGCACTGGCGGCGGAGGCGGTCGCGGGTGATCTCGAGTTGGGCGAAAGGTTCGCGTCCGGCGAGGAGGCGGTGCTGGCGCTGGATGTCGGTGAACTTGATCGGGAAGACTTCGGAAAACGTGGGCAGGTCGGCTTCGGTAAGGGTGAGCAGGGTGAGGGGTATCCCGGTGCGGGCTTGTTCGAGGGCGGGAAGGAGGGCGTCCAGCGTGGCGAGGTGGGCTGAGCGGAGGACGAGGAGGACGTTGACGTCGGAATTGCCGGGGGTGAATTCGCCTTTGGCGAGCCCGCCGTAAAGAACGATGGCGACCAGTTGGTCGCCGAGGTCTTGGGTGAGGCGGGAGCAGAAGCGGTCGAGGCTTTGGCGGATGGTCTCCGGGATTGCTGGGTCGGTTTTCCAGTCGGGGGGCATGAGGGAAAGAGTAGGGATTGATGGGGGAATGAAAAGATGGATTTGGCGGGGCGGAGGGCGATGACGTCGAGGTGGATCTGAATTTTAAACAGAACTTCGAGGAGTGGGAGTGAGCGGGGCGTTCAGGGAGCAGATACGCGGGCAGGGCGGGGAATTTCGGAGCGCTCCGTCCCCGTTGGGGTTCGATGCGGCGTCAGCGCCGGGTGCCAGGCATCTGCGGGAGTTTCGCTTGCGACCTCGATTTGCGGTTCAGCCTGCTGCACCGAAGCAGCGATAAATCCCCTTCAGTAGGGCGGGAAGGACGGGGTGCTGGCGCTGATCAACCAGGACCATCGTGGCCGGGGGCGGAGATGGAGCCGGAGGTCGAGGCGGGAGGGTTGGCGGTGGTGGGAGGAAGCAGGAGGATTGAGGTCACGGTCATCACCAAGCCCGTGAGGACGAGCCAGACGATGCTTTCGGGGCTGGCGTCGGCTTGCAACAGGACGTTGGCGGCGAGGGCGACCATGGTCAGATTGGGTCCGAAGAGGCGGGAGGTTTCGGGGGCTCCGCCGGTGGAAAGCCAGCGGCGGTGGAGAATCTCGCGATACGCCAGCAGGAGGAGGGCACTGCCAACGGCAAGCAGGGCGGAGGAGGTCAGAAGCATCCGCCATTCGATGCGCATTCCGAGGGCGACAAAGAAAACGGGGATGAGGAACCGCTGGCTGATGGGGGCGATGTAGTGTTCGAGGGGGACGCCTTCGTGCTGGATGCGGCTCAGGAAGAGGCCGAGGACGAAGGCGGTCTTGGGGCCGGACAGGCCGAAGCGTTCGCCGATGGCGCAGATGCAAAGGACCAGCAGAATCAGCCAGTGGATGCGCCAATGGGTGGCGCGGGTAAGGATGAACTGAAAGAGTGATTCGACGCGGCGGGCCTGACGGCCGAGCAGGAAGACGACGGTGATGATGCCCGCCAGTTTGAGCAGGGCGGCCCAGCCGAGTCCCCGTTCGAAGGTGGTGGATTCGAGGGAGAGGAAGAGAATGGCGAGCAGTTCGAGGAGCACCATGACGTTCAGGATGAAGGCACGGGCGCGCTCGGGGCTGCCGGTGTGCTGTTTCCATGCTGGAAAGGCCATGCCCACGGAGCAGGCGGTCAGAGCCGCGGTGGCGATGAGGGACTCGGGCCAGCTGAGACTGGCGGCATGGGTCAACAGGAGGGCGAGCGGATATTGCGCGACGATCCAGGCGAGGGCGTATTTCAGCGGCGCGAGCATGTCTTTGGGGCGGGGGAGTTCGATTTCGAGTCCGACTTCGAACAGCAGCAGCACGAAGCCGACCTGACCTGCCTGCTTGAGCATGGTGGATAGTTCGTCGTGAGCGACGATCCCGAGGAGCAGGCCGAAGATGACAAAGACGGAGTAAGCCAGCGCTGGCCGCCCCAGGAACCGGCAGGCGTCGGGGACGGCCATGAAGAGCAGCACGAGGCAGATGATGATTTCGAGCGTGTTCACCGAGTAAGCTGGCGCCGTGGGCGGACTATAGGAATGGCGGCGCGAAGTGCCAAGGACCGGGTGAAACTATTTGGTTGCGGGACAAAGAGGAGTGTCCGCCTGCGGGCGGGCGGCCTGACGGCCGGTGATGCCAGTTCGACGCGGTCCGGATGGAACTGGCATCGGGGGGTGGCGGGACTTCCCGGGTTAGAAGCGAGACGACGAGACCGCGAGACGGGGGGAGTATTTCGGGGAATCGCGGTTGAATCGCTCGACGGCTGCGGGTGGCATGCCGTACGATTTGCAGGTGATGGAAACTCTGGCCACCTGCTTGTTCGCGTTCGCGGTGCTGCACACGTTTGCGGTGAAGCGTTTCGCGCACTGGGCGCAGCAGTATCCGCCGGGGTCGGTGCGGGAAAATCTGCTGCACTTTCTGGCGGAGACCGAGGTGGTCTTTGGCCTGTGGGCGGCGGTCTTGTTCGTTGGCATCGGCGTGGTGCAAGGGTCGGTGGCGGATGCGGTCGCGTACATTGACGGGCTGAATTTCACGGAACCGAAGTTTGTGCTGGTGGTGATGGTGGTGGCGGCGACGCGGCCGGTTGTGCGGCTGGCGGAGGCGCTCATCGGACAGGTTGCGCGCGTGCTGCCGTGGCCGGCGGGGATTTCGTTTTACGTGGCGGCGCTGGTGTTTGGTCCGCTGCTGGGTTCGTTGATCACCGAGCCGGCGGCGATGACGCTGCTTGCGCTGGTGTTAAAGCGCCGGTACTTCGACCGGGGTATTCCGGTCAGGCTGGCTTACGCGACGCTGGGGTTGCTGTTTGTGAATGTTTCGATCGGCGGGACGTTGACGCATTTCGCCGCGCCGCCGGTGCTCATGGTGACGGCCAAGTGGAAATGGGACACCGCATACATGCTCGGAAATTTTGGGTGGCGAGCGGCGGCGAGTTGCGCGGTTTCAACCGCGCTGGTGGCGCTCTGGTTCCGGCGGGAACTGATGGCGGTGACGTTTGCGGCGGACACGACCGCGCGGGTCCCGGCCTGGCTGACGATGACGCATGTGGGTTTCCTGGGGCTGGTCGTGGCGTTCGCGCATCATCCGGATGTGTTCTTCGGTGTGTTCATGCTGTTCCTGGGCATGGCAACGGCGACGCGGGAGTATCAGGACGAGTTGAAGGTGCGGGAGGGTCTGCTGGTGGGGTTTTTCCTGGCGGGGTTGGTCACGCTGGGTTCGCTCCAGGGCTACTGGCTGAAGCCGTTGATCCAGAGTTTGAGCGGGAGCGCGCTGTTTTTCGGAGCGACCGGCTTGACGGCGCTGACGGATAATGCGGCTTTGACGTATCTGGGTTCGTTGGTGGAGGGGATTTCGGACGAACTCAAGTATGCACTGGTGGCGGGGGCGGTGACCGGAGGTGGACTGACGGTGATCGCCAATGCGCCGAATCCGGCCGGGGTGGGGATTCTGCAGGACGCGAAGGTGTTCGCGGATGAGGGAATCAGTCCGGGCGGGCTGTTTTTGGGAGCGCTGCCGCCGACGTTGGTGGCGGTGGTCTTTTTCTGGCTGTTGCGGTGAGGCCGTCGGGCGGCGACGGCTGGCATCGAGGGAGGTGCTGCCGGTCCGGCGGGGTGGTGGGGACGCCGGGATCTGCCGCGCGTTGCGCGAGTGAGCTGGCGGGAAGGTGGTGAAGGAGCCTATTTTAGTTTCAGCGATTCGAGCACGGGTTGAAGGGCGGCAGCCCATTTTTTATAGCCGGCGGCGTTGGGGGGGAGGAGGTCGGGGAATTCCTCCTTTTTGGCGTTGCCGGTGGCGTCGGTGAAGGGGGTCCAGGTATCGACGAGGGTGACTTGCGGGGAGTTTTTGGCGAGGTCGGTGAGGAGTTCGTTGAGGCGGGTGATGTTCTCCTTGGAGCGGCTTTTGCTGGCATGGCTGGGCATGACTTGGCAGAGGATGACGGGCATTTGCGGGTTGTGCGTCTGGAAGGCGGCGAGCAGGAGTTTTACGTTGCTGGCGACGGTCTCGGGGGTGGCTTTTTCCTCGAGGTCGTTGGTGCCGATGAGGAGGACGATGGCGCGGGGCTTCAGGTCGAGGACGTCTTCTTTGAGGCGGTAGAGGACGCCGCGGGAGGTGTCGCCGCTGATGCCGCGGTTGGCGGTTTTGAGGCCGGGGAAGCTGTTGCCGAAATTGTCGCCCCAGCCCTGCGTGATGGAGTCGCCGAGGAAGACGACGGCGCCCTGGTCCTGCGTGACGCACTGGGACCAGGCGAGGCGTTTTTGCCGCCAGAGATTGCGGAACCAGTCGGCACGGCGGAGCGGGCCGGTGCCGGGGAGGCCGTCGTCGGTGTCGGGGATTTTGGCGATGGCGGGGAGGGTCGCGGGTTTGGTCTGGAGGACAAAGGTGTCGGGTTGGCCGAGGCGTTGAGCGAACATCCAGGGCAGGAGTTCGGGTTCGCTGTAGGCTCTGTTCCACGATCCGTGGCCGAGGCCGAAGTACTCGAAGTATTTGGGCTGGCCGCCGGCGGCCTTCAAGGCGGCGATCATATTGCGGGTGCGGATGACTTTGACGACGCTGTCGTCATCAGAGTGAAAGGCCCAGATGGGGACTTTGGCGGCGCGCGGGGCGGCGGCTTCGTCGCCACCGCCGCAGACGGGGGCGCCGGCGGCGAAGCGTTCGGGGAAACGGGTGACGAGGTCCCAGGTGCCGTAGCCGCCCATACTGAGGCCGGTGACGTAGATGCGTTGGGTGTCGATGGCGTGTTCCTTGGGGAGGGTGTCGAGGAGTTCGAGCACGAGTTGCATGGGGGCGCTGGGTTGCGCGGGTTGGGTGCCGCGGTCGCCGCTCCAGGGCATGTCCACCCATTGTTTGCCGTTGGGGCATTGCGGGGCGATGACGTAACAGGGGAATTTCTCGCGGTTGGCGGGTTCGAGATAGAGCTTGGTGCCGTGGATGAGTTGGGCGGAGTTGTTGGTGCCGCGTTCGCCCGCGCCGTGGAGGAAGAGGACGAGGGGATATTTCTGGCCGGGGGCGAGGGTGGGCGGGACGAGGAGGCGGTAGGGAAGGGTGGCGCCGGTGGAGTTCTTGAACACCCGCAGCTCGTAGTCGGCGGCGGTGGCGAGGTGGGTGGCGAGGGTGAGGAGGAGGGTGAGGAGGGGGAGGAGGTTCATGGGGTGAGCGGTGTTAGTTGAGATGGACGGAGGAGAGCGGGAGTGAGCGACTATGAAGTGAACTAAAGACAGCGGGTGGAATGGTCACAAAGAGGCACAGAAGGCTCAAAAACTGATGGCAAAATCAGGCTGGTTGTCGGTTTTGGAATGGAGGGGGAACGGTCAAAGGAAGTCTTCGTCGAACCTTTCAGGGGCAGGAATCGTAGATGGCGTCTTCATGGGGATCGTCGTGGAGGAACTGCTGGTAGGCTCCAGCGCGCCAGTCCGCGTCGTCGGAAGATTCGGTGATGAGTACGCGAATGCGTGCGTGGTCCGCCTTGGGCAATTGGGCGGCGATCTCCCCCGGAATGGCGGGCATGGCTGCATCACTCGCCTCAGTGGCAGGCTCAACGGCTTTCATGGCTGGCAGGTTATGGCGTCGCGCGAGACGGGTCAATCGGTTCGTCAGCTCAGCAAGATCGGCACATTGACCGCGCCGAGCACAGCGAGCCGGGCCGCTGGAGGCGTGAATTGCAACCGAAGCGCGATGGTTGGATTCGCTGCTGCGCCGACTACCCCAGGTGGTCATCGTGTCAAAATCGCAATCTTACGGAGTGGCAAACACACGGAAACGGTAGTCGCCACCGCGACGAACCAAGTGACCAGGCGCAATCTGGCTGGCGGCCATGCGGTGACTGACCGCAAGCGCAAGAAGATCGAAAGAAAAATCCAAGTTACGACAAATGTTTCTGCGCCCACGATAAGCTGTGTGAGAGTCTCCGGCGTGAAAAACAGCGGTGGCACCAGGACGGCGGTCAC
>CAZUUP010000030.1:0-9914 GCA_964623105.1 uncultured Akkermansia sp. | reverse complement strand
TTGTCTCCCATCGTCGGGGTGGCGCAGGCTCGACATTGGAATGTCGAGCTACGGGGGGAGGTCCGGTCACCCGGGCCGGGTGCCGTTTTCGCCGGTGAATTTCTTGATGAGGATGAGTTGGTTTTGTTCGCCGCGGCGGTGGTATTCGATGTGGTCCACGATTTTTTTGACGAGGTGGATGCCGAGGCCGCCGATCTCGCGGTCTTCGATGGGGGCCTTGGTGTTGACTTCGGGGTGTTCGAGGGGGTTGAAGGGGGGGCCGTTGTCGATGAGGGTGACGGTGAGCTGGCGGGCGACGAGGTCGAGGAGGACGGCGACGTGGGGGTCGCCGGTCTTGGGCTCGGCGTATTTGATGACGTTGGTGACCATTTCCTCGAGGACGAGGTTGACCTGGCTGATGAATTTGGGGGCCTGGCCGTGGGTTTGGAGGAAGCGGGTGACGACTTCGTAGAGGCGTTCGAGTTCGGAGAAGTCGTAGCGGAGTTCGATCGAGCAGCGGGTTTGCATGGTTTTAGTGGGGGTGGAAATCGATCTTGATGATGGAGAAGTCGTCTTCGAAGGCGGTTTTGCCGGAGACGTCGCGGGCGAAGCTGATGGTGTGGTCGAGGTCGTGGTCGCCGTGGGTGGCGGAGGAGAGGTGGGAGACGAATTCCTCGAACTGGAGCATGCCGCCCTCCTTCTTGGTGATTTCGTAGGCGCCGTCGCTGAAGATGAAGAGGCGGGAGCCGGGGGGGACTTCGCAGGAACCGGATTCGTAGGGGACGCCCTGGAGGCTGCCGATGACCATGCCTTTGGTGCGGAGGGTGGTGGGTCTGGCGGTGGGGTCGGAGCGGCCGACGAGGACGGCGGGGGGGTGTCCGCCGCTGGCGTAGGCAAGGCGGCGGGTGCGTTTGTTGTACACGCCGTACCACATGGTGAAATACATGTTGTTGTGGTTCTCCATGGGGAACCGTTCGTTGAGGGCGGCGAGGACTTCGGCGGGCTGGCGGAGGTCCACGCCGGGGATGGACTGGGAGCGGAGGACGTTCATGACGGAGATGGAGAGGAGGGCGGCACCGACGCCGTGGCCGCAGACGTCGAGGAGGTACATGGCGAAGTGATCGTCATCGATCCATTCGTAGCCGAAGGCGTCGCCGCCAAGTTGCTGGGAGGGGATGAAGCGCCAGGTGGTACGGATGTCGCCTTCGTGGGGGGCGGGGAGAAGGGAGCGGACGTAATCGGAGGCTTCGGCGAGTTCGCCAGCGATGAGCTGGACGGCCTGGGCGAGTTCGGTGGTGCGGGCGGTGACGGTTTTTTCGAGGTTCTGGTTCCATTCCTCGAGTTTGGTTTCGCGGGCCTTGATTTCGCGGGCCATGGTCTGGAAGCGGGTGGCGAGGCGGCCGAATTCGTCGGGATTGCTGGCAATGCGGTCGAGGGAGGCGGTGCTGAAGCGGCCGTGTTCGATGTCGGTGGTGGCGGCGGTGAGTTGTTCGAGGGGTTGGGTGACGCGGCGGGAGATGGCGGTGACGACGAGGGTCATGAAGAGGAGTTCGAGCACGCCAAAGCCGACAAGGCGGCGGGCGAGGGTGTGGACGGGGCCGATGACGGTGGATTCGGGAATGTTCAGGACGACTTTCCAGCCGCTGACGGGGGAAGCGGCCCAGTAAACGCGGCGCATGTCGCCGTCGATTTCGAGCCGGGCGTGGCCTTCGGATTCGCCGGCGACGAAGTGGCCGTCGGGAAGAGATTTGACCTGGGCACCGTCGGAGTCGCGGCGGAGCATGCGGGCGGGGTCGGGGTGGGTGATGATGCGGCCGCGGCCGCTGACGAGGTAGGCGTATTCGGAGTGAACGCTGCCGCGGGATTGGTTGTCGCTGCTGCGGAGGCGGATGTTATCCACAATGTTCTGGAGGCGGCGCAGGGAGATGTCGGCGCCGGCAATGCCGATGAGTTCGCCGGCGGGGGTGAAGGCGGGGGAACTGAGGGTGATCATGGTGATCTCCGAGCCGTCTTCGTCGAAGTAGGGTTCGGTGATGTGGATGCGGCGGGTTTTTTGGGAGGCTTGGTACCAGCCTTGTTTGGCGTCGCGGAAGTCGTATTCGAGGGGGACGGGTTTGGGCCAGCTCTGGCGGTCCACCCAGGGCATGGCGTTGGTCTCTTTCCAGCGTTTTTTCTCGTAGGCGAAGTAGAGGCCGTAGAGTTCGTCTTCGGGGGTTTCCTTGAGGGTTTCCGCCAGATACGGGATGAGGGCGGGGTCGGGTTGATGGCCGAAGGCGGTCTGGCGGACGGCGAGGCTGCGGGTGGTCTGGCCGACGCGAAGGAGGAAGTCGTCGAGCTGGGAGACGGCGGCCTTGACCTGTTTGAGGGCTTCGCGGTTGGTTTGCTCGTTGAGGGAGTTGCGGTTGCTCTCGTAGCTAATCCAGGTGGTGAGGATCAGGACCACGGCGGTGGCGGCCACAATGTAGAATTGGAGCCGTTTGGAGATCGTGGTTGGGATCAGCTTCATGTCAGCGGACGAGCGCGTCGCTTAGCGTCGCGTCCTCAGGCGTGGGGAGAGTAGGGGGTGAGGTGAGATTGTACAAGGAAAAGCGGCGGGCGGATTTGTGGCGGTCCCTCGTGAAATGGGGGGAAGAAATGCGGGTGCCGGTTGCCGGGGTGCGGCTGGGGTGCGCCGGGCGGCGGTCGGTCCCGGTGGCATCGTGGGGGTTGCGGGGGCTGTGCGCTGGTGCCCGTGCCGGTGGCGAATTTACCGTCCGGTTCACCGCGCGAGCCACAAGCGGACGGGGCCGTCCGCGGGCCGCCGGTTTGAACTTGCCGGGAGTTTCTGAGGCGGCGGGAAAAGGTATGGGTGCCAGTCGCCGGGGCGGGGGTCAGTCGGTGACGGTGATGGCGCCGTTGGTGGAGCGGTCGCCGAACCAGTCGACACCTTCCTGCAGCATCTGCCATTGCATGTTGTAGGTGCCGGCGGTGGCGGGGGCGCGGCATTGGAAGAAGAAGGTGGCGGTGGCCCCGGGGGCGATGGAGGTGCCGAGTTCAACGCGGGCGAAGCCCCAGGTGGTGTTGTCGGTGGGGTTGCGGGCGCCGAGGCGGAAGCCGGTTTCGCGGGTCCAGGTGCTGGTGCCGGTGTTGGTGAAGCGGAGGGTGACAAAGAAGTTGGAGCCTTTGCGGACGGAGGAGCCGATGCTCTGGCTGGTGAATTGCGCGGCGTTGGTGGCGCTGGGAGAGGTGACGGCGATGGTAACGTTGGTGGGGGCGGTGCCGAAGTAGCCGCTGGCACCCTGCACCATGCGCCATTGGAAGTTGTAGTTGCCAGGAGTGGCGGGGGCGGTGATGGGGAAGAAGAAGGTCGCGTTGGCGCCGGGTGCGACGGAGGAGGTGAGGGCGATGCGGTTGGTGCCCCAGACAGAATTGGCGACGGGGTTTTGGGAGGCGAGGGCGAAGGCGTCGGCGCTGGTCCAGGTGGTGGTGCCGGTGTTGCGCATGACGATGGTGGCGGTGCGGGTCTGGCCGGCGATCATGGTGGTGGGGTTGGATTGGGAAACGGGGGCGGCGTCACTGACCAAGGGGACGCCGGTGGCGACGGCGATGGAAACGGTGGGGGTGAAGGGGCCGAACCAGCCGACGCCTTCATGGACCATGCGCCATTGGAACGGGTAGGTGCCGGTGTTGGTGGGGGCGACGACGGGGATGTCGAAGACGGCGAGTTGGCCGGGGTGGACGTTGTTGGTGAGTTCGACGCGGGCGTAGCCCCAAGTGGTGTTATCCTCGGGGTTCTGGGAACCGAGGTTGAAGAAAGTTTGGGGCGACCAGGTGGTGTTGCCGGTGTTACGGAGGATGACCTGGGCGGTGTAGCTCTCGCCGGGGCTCATGCGGTTGGTGACGGATTGCGAGACGAATTCGGCATCGTCGAGGGGCGGGCCGGTGACCTGGATGACGAGGTTGGAGCTCAGTTCACCAAAGCGGCCGGAAGAGTCGATGTTCATCCGCCATTGGAAGTTGTAGGAGCCGGCGTTGGTGGGGGCGACGACGCTGAAGTTGAAGTCGGCAACGGCACCGGGAGCGACGAAGCCTTCGAACGTGGCGCGGTTGCCGCCCCAGGTGGTGTTGTTGGCGGGGTTTTCGGAGGCGAGGGAATAGCCGGCCTGGGGCGTCCACGTGGTGGTGCCGGAGTTGCGCATGCGGACGGTGACGAGGTTGGTTTCGCCGAAGGCCATGATGGTGGGGACGATGGCGGAGACGAAGGTGGCGTGGTTGGTGACGGGCTGGGGCAGCGCAGTGACGCTGATGACGAGGTTGTCACTGGGCGAGCCGAAGGGGCCGACGCCGTTCTGGAGCAGGCGCCACTGGAAGTCGTAATTGCCCGGGGTGGAGGGGGCGACGACGTTGAAATTGAAGAGGGCCGTTTCGCCGGGGGCGACGGTTTGGGCAAGGGCGACGCGATTGCCGCCCCAGTTTAGGTTGTCGGCGGGATTGAGGCTCGCGAGGGCGTAGCTGCCGGCGGGGGTCCAGGTGGTGGTTCCGGTGTTGCGGAAGGAGAGGGAGACGGGGTTGGTGGTGCCGGCGGTGAGGATGGCGGGGACGGTTTGGGATACGAAGGCGGCTTGATTGGTGAGGGGGGCGGTTACGGTGATGGCGGTGTTGGGTCCGAGGTCGCCGAAGAAGCCGGTGGCGTCGTTGAGCATCTGCCATTGGAAGTTGTAGGGGCCGGGGACGGTGGGTGCGGTGGCGGTGAAGTTAAAGACGGTGGTGGCGCCGCCGCCGATGGTGCCGACGACTGGGATTTGGTCGGTGCCCCAAGTGCGGTTGTGGGCGGGATTTTGGGAGGCAAGCCGGTAGCCGCTGGCGGAACTCCAGGTGAGGGTGCCGCGGTTGCTGACAGTGATGGAGACGTTGAAGGGTTGGCCGGCGGGGATGGAGGTGCCGCCGGAGATTTCGGTGCGGATGAAGGCGGCGTCGGCGCGGGCCTCCGGCGGAGTCGTGACGACGGAGATGGGCAGACTGGGAGTGAGGTCGCCGAACCAGCCGGTGCCGTCGTGAACCATGCGCCATTGGAACGGATAGGTGCCGGGGGTGGCGGGGGCGCGGACTTGGAAGGTGAGGGTGACATTTTGATTGGGGGCGACGGGGTTGGGGAGGTCGGCGCGGAGGAGGTTCCACCGGGAATTGTCCGCGGGGTTTTCGGGTCCGAGATGGTAGTCGGCAGCGTGGCTCCAGGTGTTGGTGCCGGTGTTGCGGAAAGTGACGGAGGCGGTGTAGGTCTGGCCCGTCACCATGAGGTTGGTGACGGACATGGCGATGAAGGCGCTGTTGTCGCCGCCGGCGAGGACGCTGATGCCGCGGGCGAGGGAGGGTTGGCCGAAGCGGCCGGTGGCGTCGCGCTGCAACTGCCACTGGAATTGATAAACGTTGGGGACGTCAGGCGAGGAGAGGTTGAGGGTGAAGTCGGCGGTGGCGCCGGGGGGGACGGGGGCGCGGAGGGCGATGCGGTTGGTGCCCCAGTTCTGGTTGGCAACGGGATTGACGGAGACGAGGGAGTAGCCTGCGGCGGAGGTCCAGGTGTTGGTGCCGGTGTTGCGGAGGCGGAGCGTGGCGGTGAGAGGTGAATTGGCGGGGACGAAGGAGGGGACATTTTGGGAGACGAACTGGCTGTCGTCGCCGGTGCCGCTGACGCGGATGGAGCGCCACGGGGTGGGTTCGCCGAAGTGGGGCAGGCTGTCTTGCTGCATGCGCCAGCGGAAGTTGAAATTGCCGGTGTTGGTCGGGGCGACGATGGAGAAGGTGAAGACGGCGTTCTCGCCGGGGGCGACGGCGCGGCGGAGGGGCACATTGGTGACGCTCCAGAGGCCGGGGTTGGCGAGGTTGAAGTCGGCGAGGCGGAAAAGCGCTCCGGGCCGCCAGGTGTTGGTGCCGACGTTGCGCAGAATGATCTGGACGGGGGCCGACTCGCCGGGGGCGAGGGACGCGGGGACGGATTGCGATACGAAAGCGGCGCGGTGCGGTTGGGCGACGCGGAGCACGAGGTTGGGGGTGGTTTCGCCGAAGCGGACCACGCCCTCCTGGATCATGCGCCATTGGAAGTTGTAGGAACCGCTGTTGGTGGGGGCGAAGATGGGGAAGTCGAAGCGGCCGATGGCACCGGGGGCGACATCGCCGGTGGCGGAGGCGCGGGCGGTGAACCAGGTGCGGTTGTCCACGGGGTTGACGGAGCCGAGGCGGACGCGGTTGGCCGGGGTCCACGCCTCGCGGCCGGTGTTGCGCATGAAGATGGTGGCGTTGTAGCGCTGGCCGGGGAGCAGTTGAGTGGGGACGCTTTGGGAGACGAAGCTGGCGGCCAGCAGCGGGGAGAGGACCTCGATGACGACGTTGGTGGTGGATTCGCCAAAGAACTCGACGCCTTCCTGAAGCGGCCGCCACTGGAAGTTGTAGCGCCCGAGGGCCTCGGGGGCGGTGGCAAGGAACGTGACGGTGGCGGATTCGCCGGGGGGGACGGTGTTGGTGAAGGCGACGCGGTTGAGGCCCCAGATGGTGTTGTCCTCGGGGGATTGCGAGCCGAGGCGATGGCGGCTGTCGGGGGTCCAGGTGTTCGTGCCGACGTTTTTGACGGTGAATGAGACGTTGAAACGCTGGCCGGAGCCGACGCTGGCCGGGACCTGTTGGTCGAGGATGATGGCGGCGTTGCCCTTCTCGGCGACGAGCACGGGGACGGCGGTGGTGGCTTCGCCGAAGTAGCCGGAGCCTTCGCGGACCATGCGCCATTGCATGGAGTGCGGGCCACCGGGGTAGGGGGCATTGGCGATGAAATTCAAGGTGACGAATTCGCCGGGTGCGACCGGGGCGGGAAGGGCGACGCGGTTCATGCCCCACATGAGGTTGTCTTCGGGGGCGGCGGAGCCGAGGAAATAGCCGTTGTTGGTGGACCAGATGGTGGAACCGTTGTTGCGCAAGGTGACTTGCACGGCGTAGCGCTGGCCGGCGGTCATGAGGGTGAGGAAGGACTGGGAGACGAAGGCGGCGGAGTCGCGTTCGATCACCGCCGGGCGCAGGCGGGCGGTGATGGTGAGGTTGGTGGCGGGGGTGGTGATATTGTGGGTGGCTTCGCCGCCGTCGGACCAGGAGATGAATTCGTAAACGGTGCTGCCAGAGACCTGGGAATCGACGCTCAGGGTGCGGGTGACGCCGGCGACGCCGACGAATGAGAACGGGGCGGTGACCGGTTCGCCGTCGAGGGATAGGCGCAGGCCGGGCGGGTCGGTGAGGAGGGTGATGGTGGGCTTGATCGGGAGGATGTCCCGGAAGGAAGTGTGGGAAAGGCCGGTGGGATCGGTGACGGTGAGGTAAACGCGATACCAGACGTCGTCGCTGGATTCGCCGACGGTGGGGATGGTGAACGTGCCGTTGGTGACGCCGAGGGTTTCGGTGACGAACGGGTGGGCGTGGTCGTGGTGCTGGAAGTCAACACGCCAGGAGAAGGCGCTGGGGGCGAGGGTGCCGGTCTCGGGATCGGCGCCGCTGCCGCTGAAGGAAAGGGTGTCGCCGGCGATGAAAGTGGAGCCGGGAGGCGGGTTGATGATGGTGCCGACCGGGGGGCGATCGGTGGTGACCGTGAGGGTGGCGGGGCGGCTGGCTGCGCTGCCCGCGGAGTTGCGAACGATGCAGCGGATCCGGCTGCCGGTCTGGGCGATGGTGGCCGGAGGATGCGTGTAGGCGGGTTGGGTGGCGCCGGGAATGGGGGCGAAGTCAGGGGCGCCGGGGGGTTGGAGTTCCCATTGGTAGCTCAGGGGCGCGGAACCGTAGGCGGCTATCTGGAAGGTGGCGGACTGGTCAACGGAGACGTAGCGGTTGGCGGGATGGGTGCCGATCTGGGGGGCGAGGATGCCGGTGTACTGGATCTTGTAGAGGGATTGGCCGGCGTGGGAGTTGTAGTAGAGGCTGCCATCGATGCCGGTGATGAGGTAAACGCCGACGGGGCGGAGGTTGCTGGCAAATTCGCCGATTTCGCCGGTGGCGGGATCGATGGTGCGGATCAAGCCGAGGAAGCCATCCATGAAAAAATATTTGCCGAGGTAAGCGGCGGGAAACTGGTTGGTGGGAGGATTGTAGAAGGTGCCGCCGGTGATGGCGCTGCTGGCGGGTGGATTGGTGGGATGAACGTAGGCGTAGAAGGGGCTCTGGAAGCGGGGGTCGGCGGAATAGCCCTGATAGGTGGGCCAGCCATAGTTGGCACCGCGGGAGCCGTCGTTGATTTCCTCGTGGAGGGCTTCGCCGACGTCGTTGATGAAATAGCGGCCGGTACCGGGTTGGAAGGCGGCGGTGAAGGGGTTCCGGAGGCCGAGGGCCCAGATGGCTTTGTTGATGCCGCTGGTGGTGTTGAAAAAGGGATTGTCCGTGGGGATCGAGCCGTCGGCGTTGAGGCGGAGGATTTTTCCGAGAGGGGTTTGGAAGGACTGGGAATTGGCGGCGATGTTGTTTTCGCCGACGCCGAGATAGAGCTTGCCGTCGGGGCCGAAGTTGAGGCTGCCGCCGTTGTGCCAGCCGGATTCGCCAAGGGTGGGCAGGTCGAGGAGGATGAGTTCGCTGCCGGGGACAACAACGTCGCCGTTGGCGGTGAAGCGGCTCAGGCGGTTGTGGAAGGTGGGCGTCTTGGCGGTGTAATAGATGTAAACGAACTGGTTGGTGGCGAAGCTCGGATCGAGGGTGATGCCGACGAGGCCCCGTTCCTGGTAGGCCTGGGCGTCCACAGACATGAAGGGGGTGGGGAGCAGGGCATCGTTCTTGACGACTTTGATGAGGCCGGCCTGCTCGCAAACGAAGATGCGGCCGTCGGGTGCCTGCACCATGGCGCTGGGCGAGCTGAAGCCGGAGATCTGCGTTTCGGAAAAGCCGCTGGGAAGGACGGTCTGGGCCGAAGCGGAGCGGTTGCCGACGCCCGCGAAAAGAATTGCGGCCAGGGCCAGCGATTGCGGCGCAATTGCGGGCACAAGGGTGCGAACGGGGACCAAACAATCAAACAGACGCCGACAAACGGCGGCCAACAGGTCGTGAAAGTAGTTCATTCTCCTTTGCCTATCCTCGATGGAAATACCACTTAGCTTAAGGGGTGTCAAAGCGGCGGGACGAAATTGTCTCATTTCGGGACAGGGCAGAGGTGGGGTGGAATGGGGTGGACGGCACGCCGGCGAGGTTGCCGTGGGCGGGCGGGTTGCGGCCGGGGAATGGGCACCGGACGGACAGTCCTGAGTTGGCTTGCGCGGCGTTACGGGAGGGGAGGCAGACAAGATCAGGGTGCTTGAGCAGTGACACTTGCGCCGGCAAACCGCCGGCGCCTCGCGGAACGATGGCAAGGATCGGGGAGGGTTCTGGCGGGTGAGTCGGGCACCGGGGCGAGGCTATTCGGCGGCGACGAGGTCCATGCCGCGCTCGTAGTAAAGGATGCGTCCGCAGTGGGGGCAGGTGGTGACTTCGTGCATGCCCTGGCAGGTGAGGACGGTCTGGGTGGTGAGCTTCATGTGGCAGCCGCCGCAGGCGCCGTGTTCGATGCTGACGACGACGCTCTCGCCCTTGCTCTTGAGGAGGCGTTCGTAGCGGTTGAGGGTGCCGGGTTCGACGTCGCCGGCCTGGCGGACGCGGTCGATTTCGAGTTCGGCGATTTGCTTTTTGAGGTTGGTTTCGAGGTTGGCGAGGTCGGCGACCATCTTGTCCACGTCCTTCTTCTGGTTTTGGGCGACGGTGGTGGCGGCGGCGATATCTTTGGCGACCTGTTCGGCCTGCTCCATCAATTCGAGCTGCTGGTCTTCGAGCTTGGAGATGACGCCTTTGCAGGTTTCGATTTCGTGGGCGAGGGCCTTGTATTCCTCGTTTTTCTTGGTTTGAAACTGCTGGAGGGAGTATTTGGCGATGAGGGCCTTTTGGGCCTCGACCTCGAGTTCGAGGCGTTT